>JAFGDF010000342.1 GCA_016932235.1 Deltaproteobacteria bacterium
CTTTAAATGATCCTATTGTCGACTTATTTTATTATTTACTGTTGTCCCCTTAGATAAAATCCTTAACCAGTTCAGGTGTATATTTTATATGGCATTTTTCACATTCTGAAGGTGCCGCCTTTATTAAATTGCAATGAATAATTAAAAAAACAAGGGTAATTAATATAGGAATATATCTTTTACCGGGCATCTTTTTCTCATGATATTTCATTCCTGCGGCATGGCGATGGGACCGGGATTAGATCAGTCCATGTGCTGAGCAGCCTTCAGGGTTGGCTCCTTCCCCAGAAGAACCATACCAAAATGCTCGTATGTTTCATTGTTCTTTGAGTCCCGGTCGTGCCACCGAGCAAGGAACTCCCTCTCCCGGAGCCAGGTTCGCCGGAAGGAAGCGGGATCTTCAAAAAGCAACACGCCTTTTTCGAATGCGATCACGATGGCATAGTGGCCATCGTCGTAATCCTTAAGCCAGTCCTCAACCTTCATGTAGCGGTCAGCCCACGCTTGAAGAAGCACAATAACCGGGATTCCAGCTTCGACCATTCGTTTGACTTCCCGCAAAGTCCAGCCCACAGACGCCTTAACGTCAAAACCGTGCTTCCTGGCGATGGCGATCATACCGGCGACGGATGTTCCATCCTCCCCTGTTCCAAGAGTCTCCATCAACTCGTCTTCACGAACCTCGACACCATAGTACGCCATCACCGTCTGCAGTGCTTTAGCTCCACAATCGAAATCAAAAGTTTGCCTGGTGACGTGAAGGTCTATCATACGATTTTCTCCTGTCTTTCCTGATTGACAACCCGCAACATTACCTCGATGGACTCGGCAAAGGCTCTGCGCAACCGATTGATGGCGTGAATATCCGGCGTTTTATCGGTGTTCTTATACAGGCATTCGTTTGTCTCCTGAATAAATGCAGGGACTCGCGCTCCGACACGTTTAAGCTCGTTGACAGAATGCGCCGCGCACACGTGGCCGTACACTTTGTAGTATTCCGAGGCGTTCACTGTCACCTTGACTTCTGGCAGTCTCTTGCGTAACTCAGAGGCGTAGGTCTCTACATAGACGTCCGGGCAATAGTGAAGAGGTGCCAAATCCAAGGGAGAGTGCTGGAAATTCATTAAATCGATCTGATTGTCACCCACTCCTTGCGCCGTCACCGTGGAATGGCCATCCAGCATGAACTCGGCTCCGTCCATTATGGCATTCTCGATATTCCGGTGGAACTCCTTAAGGTACCTATCCGAAAGCTGACGGCGGACCGTCATGGGAGGTTCATGGCCTTTACGGTAAACAGGCCGTCCTTTTACATCTTGAACCGGCACACTGTCGTCAATAATGTCAGGTCGGCGGTTTCCCTCCAGGACAATGCTGCAGTAGGGAAACACAAGATGCCGATTGCCCAGCATGTCCCGGAAATCATACAGCCAGTTCGTGTACCAGTCCACGTTTTGCGCCAGGATTGGAAAGTCCTCAGAAAGGGACTCCATAGGTATTTCAGACGGGATGACAATGCCACTGTGAGGGATGACTACAAGGATGCCTGCACCGCTCATGTGTGGTTTCCTTTCCGGCCAACGCTGTAGCCAAGAGATAAGTAGTTATAACCCCGTGGGCACAGCATCCTTGGGATATACAAGCGTAAAGCGAATGTCGATTGTCTTCTTTTCCCCCGGTGCGAGGGACAGTTTCCACGCCATAACGCCTTCGCGATCCTGGAGGTTCTTTTCGTCCGGAGGCGGGACAAGGGCAATTTCATCCACCTTGATCCGGTCTGTTCTCGACACCGGGATACTGTCCACAATCTTTACTGACAAGGCTTTGTCGCGAAGGTTTTCGGCGATGATCCGGTAACCCTGTTCGAGCACCACCGAATCCCGTTCAATCTTGCCGAAGAACGTCTCTTTCCGGCGGTCTGTCACCTTCTCTCTCTTCACCAACACCTCCCGGTCGGCCCCCAGGCCAATGCGGAAAGTGGCGCCTGGCTTCTTTTCCTCGAGCGTCATTTTGCCCACGTAACGGCCGGAAAAATACACGTTGAGGGGGCCGCTCAACAGTTCGCTGTCTGCTTCGGTTTCGCATATGAGGTAGGTGAGGGCGCTTTGCCGCGGTACGGCGTACCGGTAAAAATCACCCTCCAGACGGCGCGTAAAAACAGGCAAAAGAGTGGCGTCCTGTCCACTTTCAACGTTAGCGGTTTCCTTGAACGCATATTCAAAAGCCAGTTCCGAGCGCCGGCGAGCTGCAGCCGCAAAGGTTGCCGTAGGCGTCTCGGCTTCAAAAACCTCTTCCAGGGCGTCTTGAGACATGGGGGCCTGCGCTATGCTATCCGTCAGACCCGCGGATTTCCTCATGGCCATGGGTTTGGGACGGGGAACATCAAGCCACCAACTGTGGACCTCCGGCACACGTGAACCGGACAGGGGCACCACATTGGAAACCGATAGATTTATCCACTGCCAGTCTTCACCGGTTTTTTGAACGATCCGTGCGAACAGGGTCAGATCAACACTGGAGAGGTCTTGCGGAACAGCGGCACGATATGCAGGCGACCACGAAGCGTGGCTGACAACGTACGTGGCCGTGACATCAACTTTCTGGTCAATGTCCGCATTGAACTGGATTTCGATAAGGCGCTGAAATGCTTGGCCTGGCTGCCTGAGGTCCTGCAGCTCCCGTTCAAGCTGGCGTATGTTTTTATCCAGATCAACAATAGCCTGATCCACCATGTGAATCTTCTGGTAGATCCTGGAAAATCCTTCATCCAGAAAGGTGATCGTGTCACCCAACTCCTCGGTTGTAGGCATCCGGGTCTTCAGCTCAACCGGGATCTGGGTCTTCGAAAAATCGACTATAGCACGAAGGAATTCATCCTGACGCTGCAGGGCATTTCTTTCATCTGTCCTGGTACGGCGTTCCTGCTTGAGGTTTTCAATCCTCGCTTCGAGGGTTCGAATCTTTTCCTGGGAGGCTTCTGTTATCGGCATCTCCAGGTACTGGACAGCGAGGAGCTCACCCCGGCCATCCACTGTGGCAGTCACGGCATCAGGATCCACGGCAAAGGCGTCTATCGGCACCCGCAGGCGATTAACACCTGCTGCCACATCGACAGTTCCTTTTCGCGTGACCTGGGCCCGGTCGATGTAAACCACCACGTCCGTTACCCTGGCGGTTACGGACTTTTCGGTGGCCATGGCAGGCAAGGTGAAACCAATCATTAACAGCAGAACAGGGAATAAATGTTTCATAAAAACTCCTCGTTGGGTGCACACGATTAAAAATCCATATTTGCAAGTCTTGAAAGAGATGGCTGCCCGATACAGGCCATCAACAAGTATCTGCCGGATTTTTTTACGACAGGCCACTAGGCCGAGAGCAATTCATATATTTCAGTTGAAGGCTGGGTCACAAGGAGAGGTTCTATTTCCCGGGCTATTTCATCTCTTTGCGCTGAGGTTTCCCATCTTTTCCAGTCTTCAAGGGAACGCCAGGTACTTATTACAGTAACGATCTGCCTGTTATTTATATTGATAAGAGTCTCTCCGGTAACGTATCCCGGCTCGGGTAAGGCTGACCTTCTAAGCTGTCGCAAAAAGTCCATTAAAATTCCGACATCCTTAGCCTCTCGTTTTATCACTACTCTGATCATAATTCCTCCCTCCTCTCTATGCTGCTATGGTTTATCATTTTGATAAGGGGTGAATAATTATTGAACAGATTTTTTCTATAGAGAAAAAATCTATATAACTTATCACAAATTTCTTTTTAAGCTCCAAATGAAGGTTGAATTAAGTGCCTTGAACGTTCTTTGCAATATTTATTGTATTGTTAATGTATGCATTCTTTTCATATAATTTAATCAGAATGAAATATCAGTTAATAACTCTTCAGGAGCATGTCGGACAAAGTCCGACATGCTCCTAGGATAGTTTATGCTGAAGGTTACTCAGGCAGCAGGCCGTCAAGTGATGCCCCCTCATGAATCAGTCAAAATTTCAAGCTCATCTTGAGAAGCCGGTGATTCTTTTATCTCTTCAATTATTTTTTCATCCAGCAGCTCGTCAAATTTTATATGCACTGAAAAATCGTAGAAATGTGATAGGACCCCCACAATTGTCCCGTTTCGGTCTATTCTATGAAGGGAACGGCCTGTTTTAACGGTAAATTTCACATTCACAATCGGTTCCGTCAGCATCTTATCCGCTTTATTCTTTGGTATCTTGAGGTAGAATGACAAACCACCTATGGAGATATCCGCGAGGGTGCCCTGGATATGTTCCCCAACAGGTGATCCCTCTGAATCTATAGCCTGCATCGAAATTTTACCTGATATGTTGACCCGCTCGTAAGATCTGCGACTCCTGCCCTGCTTTTTCAGTAAATCAGACACCTTCTCAAGCTTCAGACAGTAATCACTGATTTTCGATCCAATGCCTGGAATCTCTTCTTCCCATTTTACAAGGATAGCTTTTTCCAGAAAGTCAATCTCAACCTTGGTAATCGCTACAGCGGAAGTCGTGCAAACGGTTGATGAAAAAAACGTATCTTCCCCGAGGATATCACCTGTACCCAATTTCTTGAGGGGGATCTCTTTGTTATCCTGTTTGGTAACCAGTTTTACCTGCCCTTTATAGAGGAAATATAGCCTGGAATTCGATTCACCCTGCTTGAAAATAGACTGATTCGGCTCATATACGGCTGTCTTCATGGCAAAGAAAAGGGCGTTGGTCTCCGCCTCGGTGAGCCTGTCATATAACTCACGCCAGGTATTAAGACGATCCTGATCTATAGCCCCGCTCTTCTCTTCTTCAATAACCTCGCCTGATTTAACGATCTCGGTAAGTGCCATTGGGTTGACTTCCATTAGTTTATCACGCAAGGCATCGGCCCTTTCAAATTCTCTACCCTTGGCGTATTTTACAATCATATCAAATAAAATCTTGACCGCTGATTCCACGTCCTTCTCTTGAACATGCCTATCAACCAGTTTCAACTGTTGATTGAACTCATCATCAGCCGGTTCCATCGTCCCTGATCCGGTTTCTTCTCTTTCGGCGGGCAATGTCTCCTCTGCTTTTTGAGAGATCTCCTCCGTTTCCACTCCTTCGGATCTTTTTGCTATCATATCAAGAGCGTTCTTCGCGGCAGTCTGCACACCCTTATTATATATCTCCATATTCAAAGGATCTTTTCGCTCAACGATCGCCTTGAGCGCAGGAACGGCCTCCTGAGCGCCGATATGTCCTAATGCAACGCAAATCTTCTCCTGTAAATGCACCTTCTCCTTCATGGTCCCGGGGGTCTTTGATTCGGGAAGTTCAGCAAGAATATCCAGCAGGAAACCGGCAGAGTATGATCCCAGCATGACCAGGGCTTTTAGAGCATGTTCTCCCATTTTCTTGTCATTTGTTTGAAACTCTTCGAATAAAAGACGTAAGACCTCCGCAGAAGCGACACCTTTTAAAACGTTCGCCGATATTTTAATGATCTCCTCCGGCTTCTTTATCTTTCCCGAACATATCAGATGGAATGGTTCCAGACCCTGGATAGCCTCAGCGAACTGGTAGTGTAACAGCAGGCTTTTTGCCACGCCCTGCAGTTGATTGCACATATGCCTGTACGCGGAGGTTATTATTGTCTCATATTTGATCCACTCCGTCAGTCCGGGCATGATCCTGAGCATATCCCCCATGCGGTGATCCGTTATAAGCTTTATGCTGATAGATGCCAGGACAACAGAAACCTGAGCCCTTATCTTCTCTTTATTGCTGACTATCCCTTTGCCCAGCTTGCTGATAATCGCATCTGCAGTTTTCATCTTCCCCTGTGACATCATTCTAAGGACGGTAGGTGGGAGCGATCGCATTACCTCCGGGTCCAGAAAGGGCTTGTCATCACCCTTTAACAAACTGTTTATGCCGTTCTGGATCCGCATTAGCTGTTTTTTCCGCTGTTCCTCTTTTCGTCTCTCGATCCCGCCCTTTGACAGGTATTCAAGGCTGTCACTGGCACGACGATCCCCCCCGGAACGGCGGTCATCATCCGAAGTACTACCGGCGGCATCATCAACTGCGGGGATTTTGTCATGTCGTTCTGCGCCATTATCTTTAACATCTTTGGCATTAACGACCCGCTGGTTTTTATCCACAGTAACAAAGATCTTTTTATCTGGAAGGATATGCCTTATGTCTGTTTTCGCCAAGGATTTGATAATGCCTCCTTCCTTTTCCAGATCTTCCGGTTTCTTATTCAATACCTCCAGGAAAGAAAGTATCTCAGATTTATCAAGCCCTTTTTCGAATGTGATGCTTTTCAGCATGCGGCTGATCATTATCTTTACGAAAGCCGCCATCTGCGGTTTTTTCTTATTCGCCTCACTTAAAACCTGTCCCGAGATAATCAGATTGCCCTCGGACTCGGCAAATACCACTGATCCTTCCTTCTCGATAATAGCCTGGAGAACGGAAAACGCTCGGTCAATGGAATTGCCGATCATATCGCTTGTTATGGGATAGAGGCGTAGATTCGTAAGAGCAGCATTTAAAATAATAATGGCCTCGACTGCCATATCCTGTGTGTTTGTATATGTCATCTTTTGTCCCTCTATAGGTTAACCGTTTCCAACGCTATTTCTTATCAGGAAACCTCTACCGCGCATGAAAAGATAAAGACAAATCCTTATTTCTTGCCCCTCATAATGAAAAACCCCTAAACTGATGTATTTTAAAATAGTTAGATGAATTTTGTCAAGAATAAAGCCCCATTTGCCGGGCATAATATACTCTTCAGCTGATTCCAAAAGCATTTGAATGGAGTGCCGGGATCTTCGATGTGACAGGAACCCGGTATCGTGTTATTATCCTGGAGGATGACATGTTTTATCGCGGATGGGAAAAAGGATGAAACAGGATGTGCCTCTCTTTATAAAGACATAGATAACTTGACTGTAAAATCAGGTGAGAGTATCTTTGGGATGCAAAAAAATATGCGAGAAAGGAGTTTAAAAAGCCATGAGTGCCGATAGAGTGTTTACCGACAAGGAACTGAAAGAGATGGGAACTCGTACGCTGGACCTGGTATATGAGGCTATTGATTCGGATGACAAGGAGAAGGCGAAAAAACTGGCTACAAGAATGTACGAGGAGTTTAACTACCTTCATGATGGATACATGTTCTGGGTCTCCGGCCTGCTGACCTATATCTACCGCCGCTATGGCACTGAGGCGGTTGAAGAAGCTGAAAGGGAAGCCCATACCATTGAAGCCAAGGTAGCTTTCAAGCCGCCCGAAAAAACAGACATCCGTTCACAGGTGGAACACGCGGCAAAGGCCATGAGAGGTCACCTCCAGTCCCTCACCATTGAGGAGGATGATGAAAAGGTCATACTGACCATGAAGCCCTGCGGCTCGGGGGAGAGACTGATACAGCAGGGAGGATATGACCCCGAAATCGGCCTTGCAAGAATAAAAGAGCCCCACCGCGTCACCTGGGGCATGAAGGACTTTCCCATCTACTGCGTTCACTGTCCGGTAATGGAGATGCTGGCAATTGAGAACACAGGCAACTTTGGCTTTGTACATCCCGGGCTGGACGAAACGTCCCTCGGGTTCTGTCACTTCTACTTTTACAAGGATCCTGAAAAAATACCGGAAGAGTACTATGCCCGGCTGGGCAAGAAAAAGCCTGTCATGGGAAAAAAGGGAATGTCATAGGGCCTTTTCCATAATCTCCTCGACGGTTTGAGTAAGACCCTTCAGATTCAATGGTTTTTTCAGATAAGATAAGTGGTTTTCCTTAAAAAAGGTCTTTGACTCAGGTGTGATTTCATCCAAATAAAAGAGAAAATTTCGACTGATATCCGGGTTTGCCTCAACAGCCTTATTATATAGATCTATACCGCTCATCATTTTCATATTCATATCTGAAATAACCGCGTTGAAAAAACTTTCATGAATCTTTTCCAAACCTTGCCCGCTGTCTGACACCTGTTCAATTTTTGCAATACTTCCGAGCAGATCCGAAAGAAATTCCCTAAAGGGGGTGTCTTCCTCTATAATAAGAATCTTATTATTCCAAACAACAGGCAGTCTGAAAAGATCAGCAGGGGGTCTGATTTCTTCTGGCAAATCATCTAAAAATTTTATTATCTTTTGTTTATGCGCTTCAATAGTTGCAGCAGCATGTTGAAATTTTACAGAGAAATCTCCAACTAATCTTAGTGCATACAGATATATACTATTCCATTCCGAAAATTCAGCTTTTACAATACAATCAACCAGCTCTTTTTTTGAAATATGCTGCTTCTGTATCAAATAATACAGGTCTCTGAAAGGAGTCTCTATCTCCAGTTTTGTCACCTGATCAATCTTGATACCAAACTCTGGAAGGGCATCTTTATCTTCCACTGATCGTAGAGCATCACCCAAGAGATATGAATGCCAATTTTCATCCTGGCTCAATCTGGAAAGAAAAGAGGAAAATGTCTGGTCCGCAGTAAACTGATCCGATGCCTCATGGTAAACATTTCCAGCAAGCAACTCAATACTCCTAAGCCAATTGATAATTTTTATCAAATCCATCACACCCCGGCCTTATCCGGATTAAAGTCCACTTATAATCCTTAAAATGGAATTTACAACCTCTTTTTCCACATCTTTACTCGCCAGGATCTTTATACTACATTTTTCAAATCCTTTAAAGACTTGATTTTCAGGATCAATAGTCAGTGGACAGAGCAAAATATATTCGGGTGAAAATTCAGTAAACAAAATATCATGTTAGACTTCATACCTGGTAATTCCTGCATATCTTTGCTATTTCCCAGCTTTCCATCAATGTAAATAATTTAGGGCAATAACTCATTGTTTCTGGGAGCAGCCCTTACAATGCAGAGATAAGGATTATCAGTGGTTAAAAAATATAGCGATTCTAAATACCGATGGTATGTTCTAAGTCACTCAGCTTTGACTATGACATTCTGCATGGCCGTGCCCCATATATGCATGCCTGTATTTTTTAAAGAAATCTCTGCGGACCTGGGGCTAAACCTGGTGCAGGTCGGATGGATATGGGGGCTTTCTTTTGCTTCCGGTTTATTTATCGAATTGTTTTGGAGCCAACCATCACTTCAAAACATACCAAGAGGCGGCACCTCTTCCTGATCAATATAAACATCAAGCAAGGTCGGACCTTTTCGGTTTGATAAGGCATGAAAGTCGATTTGCCTTAGTTCTCCGATATCCCGGACAGTGCAGCCCTCGGCACCGACTGAACGGGCCATTTCGCAAAAATCAACCGGGGGGATGGAATAGTCGACCGTTTCGGTCCCTGTCAAGTGGTGTGCGAATTTGATCATGCCATAGGACCTGTCATTCAAAACAATAAAAGTGACAGGGAGCTTTTCTTGTACCGCAACGGTGATCTCCTGGCCGCTCATTAAGAAGCATCCGTCACCGGTAATACAAACCGCGGGCACACCCGGAGATCCCAGGGCCATCCCTACTGCCGCTCCAATGGCCCACCCCATGGATGCAAACCCGATGGATAAATGATAATTCTCAGGTCGTGGATGGAAAAAATAGTGGATCGACCAGGGCACACTATTGCTGTTATCGATAAGAAAATTTGTTTTAGCGGGAAAACGGCTTGTGATTTCCTTGAGAAGTTGTTGGGGTTTGACGGGCTGATTATCTCGCCCCTGCCATATATTTTCAGGTATCCGGACTTCAATATTTTCAGGGACATATCCGGATTGCCCGTAGCGGTCACGCTCCTTTATTGTTGAACCGGTGCGTTCTTCCATCCTTTCCGCGATCCCGGAGCATAAGGCTTTTAACAGCCCGGGAATAGCGCCGCATATATGGAGCCGGGCATACGGGGAGCGGTGAAAATAGGCCGGTGTGTTATGGATATGTATCAACTTATCATTCAGTAGTATTGGATCCCATGCGCTCGTGGGCCATTCCCATAAACCTGTTCCGATTGCAAGGACCAGTTCCACTGATTCATCCATAAGCGCATTACGGGATGATGCGTGGCCCGCAAATCCGAATACGCCCCGCGCCAGAGGATGATATGGATTGACCCAGCGTTTTCCCCTCTGACTGGTCAGTACAGGGGCCTGAATCAGTTCAGCCAGTTCGATTATCTGTTCTGACGCGCCTCCGCAGTCATGTCCCACCAGGATTATGATGCGGCGATTCCCGGTTAAGGCGGAGGATACTTCATCCAGCAATCTTTCCAGATCAGCGCTGTTAAAGCCGTTGCTGTTCTTTTTTAACAAACTCGCCAAACCGGGATATTTTATGCTTCCCTCCCATGGGGACCTCAGGATATCAACCGGTATGCTCAAATGAACCGCGCCCCTCGGTTCCTGCATGGCGGTTTGAAGGGCGGAAGCCACCTTTTTTTCCAACTGCCCGGGATGGCTTACCAGGCTGTTATATCGTGTACACTGATCGAACATATTGACGGTATCTGTTACATCTGCCGAGGATTCCTGAAAGCCGCCCCATCCGAAATCAGGGATCGAAGTCTGGGCTGTAATAGCCAGCAGTGGCACATGGTCCGCATTGGCCGATGCCACGCCCGTTATCATATTCGTGGCCCCTGGACCCGTAGTCCCACAGCATACTCCGAGCTTTCCGGTCGCCCGTGCGTATCCGTCAGCCATAAAGGCGCCGCCGTTCTCGTGGCGAACAAGTATTCCCCTGGGACCTCCCTTGTCCTTCCTGCGAATCAACGCGTCATACAATGGCGAGATGGGACTGCCCGGGACACTGAATACATATTCCACATCAAGAAACTCCAGATATCTCACGATTAAATCGCTGCAGGTCATGTTCTTCATGCTTGATCTCCCCTATACTAAAATATTATCTGGATATTACCGGTGGATTATTTCTGACGGCGACCAGTTTCCCTTATCAGGGAAAAGCATACCAGGGCGAATGCTCCGAATCCAGCCCAGACAATAAAGGGTAATCCGGCGCCACTGGCCGCCATACTGTTTCCGATCGGGGGTGATATAAAAGCACCTATTCTCAGGATAGTCTGCATAAAGCCCATGGCGGTTCCGGAATATACTACCCCGATTCCATTACTCTCTATGTTGGAGGTGCATGCCAGTGCAACAAGGCCGTCCCTCCCAAAACCTATAATTATAATTAAAATCCATATAATAATCCCATCAGCTACTGACAGCAGACCCAGGCCGATTATGGTGATGGCCATTATCAGTAAAATCAAGAATTTACGTCGGCCGAGTTTATCGGACAACAGAGATATCGGAACAGCTCCCAGGGTACTGAAACCCATAAAAGCGGCCAGAGTGCCGTCGGCACTGGCGGGCAGCCATCCTTTGAATTCACGCAGATAAATAGGCAGATATCCGCTCATCCCCTCAGCACAGCCCATGTATCCCAGCATGGCAAAACTGATCAACAATACATTTTTGTTGCGCGACACATGGTATATCGCTTCGCGAAGTTTAGCCCGGTCGCCTGACTTGATTCCCCCGGCTGTTTGTTGTTCTTTGATTGTTATAAACCAAAGCAAAGCAATAAATACTGAGATGCCTCCATAAAGGAATAAAACCCTTCTCCAGCTCCCAAGCATGGGTGACATCAAGGTAGCGCTGAACATGGAGCCTATCGTGAATCCGACGCCGCCACCAGCCAACATGATCCCTATGGCTAGGCCTAATTGACGAGACGAAAACCAGGTGGCGATTACTTTAAAAAGGGTAGAAGTGATGGCACCGGTAATAAAGCTGAATAAAAATGTGGTGAATAGCAGGCCGGCGAAATCATTTGCCAGGCCCCTTGAGGCCCCGGACAATCCTGCCAATGTACAAATAACAATCAGGATGCGTTTTGCGCTGAATCGGTCCGCCATAAGGCCGGATATTAATACGGTGAATAGTCCTGAAGCAAAGGAAAAGCCCCAGATCCAGCCGACTTGAACCAGGTCTAACCCTAAGTCTGTCGAAATTTCATTGAAAAGCACTGGCATGCATATATGAGGTACGCACATGCAGAATGTCATGGTCAAAGCCGCAAGACTTAGAACGTACCACCGGTATTTAGACTCGCTATAATTATTTATCATTGATAATCCATATCGTTTCATAGGCAGGACTGGTATCGGATACAAACCATTGCACCATGATCTGATTTTCAATCGTTGAAATTTTGTCCACTGGGATGGGTCTTTTTGGACTTATTATCACGATTTCTTATATCGGTTGCAAGCCATAGTAGGCAATAAGTCTTTTTTGAACCAATGCCCCCTGCTTGGTTATGGAAAAGTTCTTGACAGGAGCAATCCAGGACGGCCCCTCTGCGTCCAGTTCCGGGGGCAGGTATTTCTTCCTTAAAAATAATAGTTGATATGATCAATGATATTATCTGGTAATCTATGTATGGAAAATTACCAGTGACCGGAAGACATAAAGGGACTTAATCACAGGGGCGGGGAGCCGCACCTTTTTTTTGAGATCATGCGAACTTGTCATGCGCTCATAAGTCCTCTCATTCCTATTCGGTGATGAGAGTTCTTAGTATATCTTCCTTGCCTACCACCCCCACAAGCTTCCCCTCCTTAACCACAGGAAGAGTGTGAAACTTCTTATCCAGAATTAATCCCTTTATCCAGGATAAGTTTTGCCGCGTGTGTAATCTCGGTATCAGGAGACACCACAATAGGATCTTTCGTCATTATGTTTTTTGCCGTCAGGATAACATTGCCATCTCTTCATTTATAAGATTCGCTTTCTTATTAAAAGATACCAGAATTTTACGATTAAGACCAATTTATTCCGACAGGAATGTTAAAAAGCGGGACCTTTTTAAAATTCAATACATCAAAACTTTTGCCAAAGTTGAGATAAGATACAACAATGATCCCCCCTTTGCCCAAATTCCAGCTTAGTGATTTGTTGCATAAATGCCAAGATATTGATATCCTGAGTTTGTTTGTATGACGTCTGCACTCAAATGTTATGGAATGTAGCAATAGGGCTAATATGTTCATGCGTTTTATAAGATTGCCGGTTTTTATCGGGCTAACCGCTTTCAGTACGTTTTTTTTAATTGTAGTGACCCCTCTGAATACCCGGGCATCCTCAGGGTTGCCGTTGACAACGTTTATGTCAGATGATTTTGCCGGTTCAGGTCAATGTGCAATGTGTCATAGTATATTGAGAGATAGTGGTGGCAATGATGTCTCCATAGATGCACACTGGCGTTCCACGCTGATGGCCAACAGTGCTAAGGACCCCTTATGGCAGGCAAAAGTAAGTTCTGAAACTGCCAGAAATCCTGCATTTAAGAAGCTTATTGAGGATAAATGTGCGACCTGTCACATGCCGATGGGGCGAACACAGGCGACAATCAAGAATTTACCTGTTGGGATATTAGAAGGCGGATTTTTGGATTCAAACAATCCTCTACACGAAGCGGCTTTTGATGGAGTTTCCTGCACGCTCTGTCATCAGATTCAGGATAAAAACTCTGGAGAAAAGACAGGCTTCAGCGGGCATTATACAATTGATAGCCTTAGTCTTCCGCCTGATCGTCTGATTTTTGGCCCGTATCGTGATCCCGTACAAAACATGATGCGAAATAATGTCGGGTTCACTCCGGTCCAGGGATCACAGGTCAAAAACTCCGCGCTATGCGGTGTGTGTCACACATTGTATACCCCCTATGTAGACGCTGAAGGTAAAGTGTTGGGAGAATTCCCGGAACAGACCCCTTACCTGGAATGGAAGCAAAGTGAATATGAAAAAACAAAAAGCTGCCAGCAATGTCATATGCCAAGTGCAAAGGGGGGTGTGGTGATTTCCAATCGCCCCAGGGGACGTAGAATTTCTGCTCGTAGCCCTTTTAGCCAGCATCACTTTGTCGGTGGCAATAGTTTTATGATCAACCTGCTGACGGAGCACATCCAGGATCTCGATGTGTCCGCATCTTCCGCCCATCTTGAAGCGACTATGTATCGAACATTGAATCAATTACACTCCGCTACTGCGCAGCTTGCCATTACTGATGCCCAAATAGATGAAAAAAACCTGAATATTACCCTAAAGATCGAAAATCTGGCCGGTCATAAATTTCCGACCGGTTTTCCTTCACGAAGGGCCTGGATTCATTTGACCCTGAAGGATGCCGAAGGACATATTATTTTTGAATCCGGTAACCCTCAGGAAGACGGAAGTATTACCGGAAATGATGCCGATCTTAATGCCGGCGCTTATGAGCCTCACTATAACAGAATCTCAAGACCAGAGCAGGTCCAAATTTATGAGGGGATCATGCGCAACAGTGATGGAAACGTCACTTATACTCTTTTAAGAGGTGCGGGGTATGCAAAAGATAATCGTATTCTACCACGCGGTTTCGAGAAAGAGAAAGCGCCGGAAGATGTCGCGGTATGGGGTATGGCAATATCAGACTCTGATTTTAAAGGGGGGACAGACCATCTCATTTATGAAATAGATATCAGCGGGAAATCAGGGCCATTTACTGTATCGGCCGAATTACTATATCAAACCCTGTCCTTTTCCTTTGCCCGCGACCTGTTTCAAGATCACACGAAACAAGAAGATTCTTTTGCATCATATTATAAGGAACTTGATAAAAAGCCAGCCATAGTGACCAGTACAATTGAAACAATACCATAATATAAGCTCGATGACCATAACGGAGGAGAACGGCACAACGAGAACAATAAACATCGAGTCGCTGGATGAGACCTTGGCGGGGACGCGGATACCGGTCGTTCCGGGACAGGCGACACCTACAATGAGCATGTACTCAAATCACGGTATGACCGAGGGCGGAGGGCTTATGCTCGACACGCTGGCAATCATGTATCCGGCTGGATCGAGCGTACCCCCGGGAATTAACATAAAAAGCGTTTTTTATCGGAAAGGAGGGCGTGGACGCGCGCAGCGCGGCGCGCAACATCATTATGAGAGAGATTAAGTATCCGCACCTTTTTGCACCCATTCAACTTGGCAAGACCATTTACCGCAACAGGATATTCGGGGCACCTACAGGGGCAATCGATGTTACCCCGGATTTTTTCCCTGTGCCTGATGCCTGGGCATATTATGAGATGAAGGCCATGGGCGGAGCCGCCACCGTCACGGTAGGCCAGTGCATGGTTGACTCAAAACGCGCCATGGGAACCGATCATAATTTTGTTATGGATAACCCGATGAGCCTTGCCCCTATGTCGGCCATGGCTAATGCCATCAGCCGTCACGGGGCGGTCGCCTCCGCGGAATTGCAGCATGCAGGCATGTACGCCCGCTATTCCCATGAGAAAGGCGCGCCGTTGTACGGGCCTGTTGCCTGCGTTAACTCTTATGGGCTCCAGGTGGAAGAGATGCCTGTTGACGTCATTCTGGAGACCATTGAGGCTTATGGAAATGCGGCCGCCTGGGCGAAGAGATGCGGTTTCGGGATGGTTATGATTCATGGCGGCCACGGCTGGATGCTTTCCCAGTTCATTTCCTCCAGGATCAATACCCGAAGGGATGAATGGGGCGGAAACCTTGAAAACCGCATGCGCCTGCCCCTGGCTGTTATAGAGAATATCCGCAAAAAGGCCGGGCGAGACTTCCCCATAGAGTTCCGCATGAGCGGCTCCGAGTGCAACCCCGAGGGCTATGACATTGATGAAGGCATCGCCATCGCGAAAATGCTTGACGGCAAGGTGGACCTGATCCATGTATCCGCCGGAAATCATGAGGTTCCGGAGGCTTTTGTAATCACGCATCCCACCATGTTTCTGCCTGACGGGTGCAACGTGAAGTATGCCGCGGAGATAAAGAAACACGTAAAGACGCCTGTTGCCACTGTCGGAGCTCTTTCCGACCCGGAACTGATGGAGGAGATCATTGCCTCGGGGCAGGCGGATGTTGTTGAGGTTGCCCGCGGATTGATCGCTGATCCCGACCTGCCCCGGAAGGCGCGCACGGGCAGGGAAGACGAGATCAGATCATGCATGCGATGCCTTGCCTGTTTTTCCAATCTCCTGAACACC
>JAFGDF010000053.1 GCA_016932235.1 Deltaproteobacteria bacterium
ATATGCTCGGAAGGGTGCTGGACGGTTTGGGCAACCCACTTGATAACGGGCCGCCTGTTAAATCCGAGGTTATGATGCCCATATACGCACCACCCATAAATCCTTTACAGCGATCAAGGATAACCGAGCCGATGGACGTCGGCATCCGTTCAATAGACTGTCTTAATACCCTTGGCAAAGGACAGCGAACGGCAATCATGGCCGGCTCAGGGGTGGGGAAAAGCGTGTTGCTTGGAATGATGGCCAGATATACAAAGGCCGATATCAATGTTATCGGGCTTATCGGCGAGCGGGGAAGAGAAGTCAGGGAGTTCATAGAATGTGATCTTGGGGAGGAAGGAATCAAACGTTCCGTAGTGATAGCGGCAACATCCGATACATCCCCCCTGATCCGTATGAGGGGTGCTTATCTTGCTGCGGCCGTCGCTGAATTCTTCAGGGAACAGGGCAAAGATGTATTGTTAATGATGGATTCCATCACCCGTTTTGCCATGGCCGTAAGGGAGATTGGCCTTTCCGCAGGCGAACCTCCCACGAGCAAGGCATATCCTCCGAGCACATTCTCTCACCTGCCCAGGCTTCTCGAAAGAGCCGGAACAAACGGAAATGGTGGATCGATCACCGGGATCTATTCCGTCCTTGTTGAGGGAGATGATATGAACGAACCAATAGCCGACGCTGTTAGGTCTATTGTGGACGGCCATATCGTCCTTGACCGGGAGCTTTCATCAAAGGGGCATTATCCGGCTGTGAATATCCTTTCGAGTATCAGCAGGCTGATGAGTGAGGTGGTGGATAAAGAACACCTGAAATCGGCCAATGAATTCCGAACGCTTTTGGCGGATTTTGCCAAGATCGAAGACCTGGTAAACCTCGGGGCATATGAGAAGGGAAACAACAAGAGGGCGGACCGCGCCCTGGAAATGATAGATAAACTTAACGGGTTCCTTCAACAGGACAAAAACAGTCCCTCTTCAATGAAGGATGCCTATGCTAATATGATCGGATTGCTTGGGAAAAATTGATGTTTTACATTAATTTCCGGTTAAGATCTTGCATAAACCTCTTTTAAAAGCAAATAAGGTTGGAGATCATGACGGTTTTCTTAACGGGGTATCTCACAAAGAATACCACCGGATTGTGCAGTGTCCGGGTTTTTAAAGGTTTACGCCCGTAAACTCTGTTGGAATGATCGAAATCGAAATCGGGATCGAAATCGAAAGAAAATAAAATGACGGTTGGACACGAAAAGCTTGATGTCTCCTGCCTTTCAATCGGCTATTGTGTGAAGGAAAACTCAGCAGTCTATGGATTTCAGGAAATCGATTTCGATCCCGATAGCGATTTCGATTTTAAGGACGACATCTATATGACAAGGTGGATGTGTTCAAATATTTCGGGGTTTGATAAACAGGGTTGCAGACTGACAGGGCTTAGTAAGCGTAAACCCCGAAATATTTGAACACTGGAAGATCCGGTGGACTTTTTTCTGAGATGTCGTCCTCTCAGAAACAGCCGTCACCTTCACTTAATAATACCCATATATATAGATTAATATTTTTGCAAGATCCTAACCGGAAACTAAAATAATGGGATTTAAATTCAGATACGAATCTTCGATAGCATACAGATCGCACTTAAAAGAAAAGGCCGGGATAGAACTGGCAAAAGCTCAAACCTATCTGAGAGAGTGTAATGATTTGATGAGATCTTATCAGGAATCTCTCCTGCAGGCCGGATCAGACCTTGACAAGGATCTGAGGGCGGGTATCCCGTCTCACGTTTTAAAAAGTCACTCCGGGTATATTGCGGGCCTGGAAAAAAAGATCGAGGTCCAGTCCAGGCTGATAACCAGGGCCAGGAATCTTGTGAACGAGAAGCTAAAGATCCTGCAGGCCAAAACAACAGAATGCAGGATTTTTGAGAAATTAAAGGAAAAGGATCTTAAGAAATGGAACCATCAACAAAATCACAGGGAACAGAAGGAAACAAACGAAACAGCTGTTTTAAGGTGTGGTCGAGATTATCTGCCGGGTTGAAGAACCCCTTCCCCATAATAATCATTGTCCTTGTTCTTATGGTCCTTGCAAAAATCGCCGTAAGCGGTATCTTTCTCCAGTTTCAGCCCGTTTCTTTTACCGGTGCGCCCCTCGCCCTTGCAGAGGAACAAACCGGGGCGGAAGAACCGGACCCGGAAGAGACAAAGATCCTTCTCAGAAAAAAGGAGGAAGACCTGATTGAAAGGGAGAACTCCCTGAAAAAGAGGGAACAGGCACTTGTCCCACTTGGCAAGGAGATTGATTCTAAAATAGAAGAGCTTAACGAACTCCAGATAAGATTAACAGCCTATGCCGAAGATCTGGCGGAGAGAGAACAGGCACTGAAGGATTCCAGGATGGAACATCTCGTGGCACTCTACAGTTCAATGGATCCTGAGAGGGCCGCTATCATAATGGATAAGTTGCAGAATGATATCATTGTCAGGATACTGTCCGGTATGAAAGGAAAATCCGCAGGACAGATTCTCTCCATGATGGACCCTGAAAAAGTCGCCTTGATCAGTGAAAAACTGTGCAGACTGGGAGAATAGGAAAATTTTACCCATCCTGAATAACCCTCGGTAATTCCTGCCTGGATATCAAGCTTTCCTTTTTTTTAATTTCAAGTCTATCCAATTGAATTAACTGCAATATTAACATGTCCTTCCTGTTTGGCACAGTGATTGCTCCACTATCTTTCAAAAAAGATCCGACCGGAAACAGGAAAATAATTATGGACAATATATTACATTTACAAATGGGATCGGGGAATTTCAGGTCGGAATTTCGGAAAAGGAACTCCACACCGAAAGATATCGGTAATAACCTCTTTCACAGCATGTTGACACAAAAAGAAAATTTTTCAGGGCAGAAATCATTCGGTGTCTCCCTATTCATGAATAAGGGATCGACAAAAAGCGGCCTGTTTGTGGGTGGAACTGATGGCAAATCAGATCCGATTCGAAAATTGGATGAAGTGATCCGGCATCTCGGCTTTCTTCATACACAGATCCAGCTTCCTGATTCGGCCATGCCACAAATTGTATCACTTCTTAAAGGTCAGGGTTTTTCCACGGAAAAAATCAATCAATTGATCCTGTCCTCGAAAGATAAGGACGGATTTTTAGATCTGGACAAACTCCTTGCCCGTCTGATGGATTCCTGCAACGTACTGAATAACGGTGAAAAAATTGAAGGAACTATCCTGACAGGTCAGGTCCCGAATGTGGAAGATATCCTTTTTAAAATGGGATTCGGCGCCGGTGAAGTGAAAACTGCGATTGAAAAATCCATCAATCAAAAAGGTGAACTTCTTCTCGGCAAATTGTCTGCAGAGATTGAGCGGTTTTTCCCCGAATCCGGAGACAGGCCCGACTTGCTCACAATGATGGAACAAAATGGAATCAATCTCAAGCACCAGATCCCTGACCGGCAAGAGCTTGCCTCCAGCCTTAAGGCAAAGTTGATAGGGATTTTGCAATTGCCTCCCCAGGACCTTCAAAAAATTTTCAAACAGAATATGGCCTCACTCTTAAGGGAGAAGGGCATGCCGCCGGAGGAGGTTAAATCTTTTCTGGAAAATATTGAGGTTAATCTACCCGGGACGAAATCAAAAGTAGCGCGGACAATGGATTTTGAGCAGGGAAAAATCCTGACCCTTGCCCTCCTTAAAAACAATCCCGGATCAGGAAAACAAGACTGGAATCAGAGGATATTAACGATTCTCCGGAATGAAAAGATAGTAACCGAACAGGACGGGGATCTGTTTACGCCTGTTAAAAAGAGGGGCGTTAACCCGGCAAACCTTCCAGTTTATGGAGGACAGAAGAAGGTACATGCCGAACCATCGACAAAGGTCTATGGGAATGATCCTCAATCCCCCGGAGAAAAAATGGTGATCCGAATGGATAGACATAATCAATATCTCCATATAGAAGAGATGAAAGGAACAGATCATGGGCTTCAGCGTGAGGGGCAATTCCAGTGGAAAAAGACGGTGACTCAAACGGTTAAGGACGTTCAAAATATTCAGATTAAAGAACCGACAGGGGATCAACATTTTCAAAAGATATCAAAGGATGTACAGGTCCCTGATGTCACGAACCAGGCAAAAAATCCCTTAAATATGCCCCAGCCTCTTCCAAAAATCCTTGACCGCATGGTCTTGATGATAAGGGCCGGAGAGCTAATAAGCAGGATGGTTATTCATCCTCCTGAGCTGGGCCGGCTCGATCTGAGCATTGCAATCAAAAACGGCCATCTTCAGGCCAACCTAAATGCTGAAAGTCCCATGGTCAAAGAAATCATTGAAGCCAATCTGAATCATCTAAAGCAGCAGCTGACCGATCAGGGCCTTATTGTGGAAAAGTTTGAAGTCATGGTGGGGCTCAATGACAAACAGTTCAGAGATGAAACCCCGTGGGACTGGAAAGGCCGAAAAACTCCTTCCCAAAGAGGAAAGGCCGACATTGAAGAAGATGAAGATCGGGTGATCAAAGGGGCTGCCGGATATTTTACGGACAATCCTAATAAAATTGATGTGCTCGTTTAATCCGCCAGAGGCGGGCAGGGGGTTGATTTCCCTCCGCTCTGCGGCGGGAGTTCATTAGCATATGAAAGGAGTATATTCATGATAACTGAGATAAGCGCGCTTCCGGGATTTGAAGAAGCCGGCCTCTACACGGAAAAATCGGAACAGGTCCTTGGCCGTGATGATTTTCTCAAGATGTTTCTCGCTCAGCTCAACCACCAGGATCCACTGAACCCCATGGACAGCTCGCAATTCAGCAGCCAGTTGGCCCAGTTCAGCAGTCTGGAGCAGCTTTTTAATGTGAATAACAACCTTGAATCCATCAAAAGCGTACAGGATACCGAAAGCAGTTTCCAGGCCCTTAACCTGATGGGAAAAATTATCGAGGCTGAAGGAAATGTATTGAATCTGGAACCCGGACAAATCTCCACCGGCGGTTTTACCCTGGAAGAGAATGCCGATTGCTCCGTTCTGATAAGCGATGCCGACGGATTGCCTGTCAGGGAGCTGCACCTGGGCGTACTGGGGATTGGAGAGCACTCCTTTCAGTGGGACGGCCGGGATAACAAAGGAAATGATATGCCGGCAGGGATCTATGGCTTTGAAATGGCCGCCGTCAACCAGTCAGGAGATCTTCTATCCGTGGAGACCAGGATCAGGGGAAGGATAACCAGGGTCAGCCTTGACGGAGCGGAATCCCTTGTTTATGTGGGGGAAATGCCCGTTGATATCTCACAGATCATGGACGTAAGCCTCCCGGATACGGGCACCGACGAATAATATGAGACCGGTATATGATAATCTTCCGGGCTCTTTCAGGTAATATTAATAACTTTAGAAAAAATAATTAAAATATGGGAGGATAAAATGGCACTTTCAAGCGCACTATTTTCAGGGATCAGCGGTTTAAGCAACCTGGGCAATGCTATGCAGATCATCGGTGATAACATAGCAAACGTGAACACAGTCGGATTCAAGGGGAGCACCTTTACATTTCAGGACCTCCTCAGCCAGGCGATGTTTACAAGGGCCGGGACATCGCAGGTTGGAAGAGGCACCGCACTTGCGGACATCTACGCCACATTTGAGCAGGGTTCCTTTGAATCCACCGGGAATAACACTGATCTGGCCATCGGAGGAGACGGATTTTTTGCGGTAAGGGAATCAACAAATTCCAGTCTTTATTATACCAGGGCCGGAAACTTCCGATTCGATAAGGACGGCAACCTGGTCAATCCCGAAGGATATGTTGTTCAGGGCTGGGCCGTGGATGCCAGCGGAAATATTACCGGATCGACCACGGATATTTCCATGACATCCTTTACTTCCCAGCCACAGGCAACCGATGATATCACCATAATAACCAACGTGGACAAGGACAAGACCAGTAATTCCTCCATCCTTTCCTCCGCCTGGGATGGAACTTCCAGCCCTCCGATAACCTCATCGAGTTATGAATATCAATCGACCGTCAAGGCCTATGATTCCCTGGGAAGCACCCATGATGTCACCGTATATTACGACAAGACATCGGGCGCCGAATGGGACTATATTATTACGTGCAATCCGAGTGAAGACCTCAGAAGCGGAATTACCAATACAAAGGCCGCCGGTCTCCTGGCAAGGGGAAAGATAACCTTTAATGAAGGCAGCGGTGCCATAACCAGTCTGAGCATGAGCCGGCTTAGCAATTATACACCAGCATCCGGGGCAACCGATCAGGTGGTACAATGTACGGCGGCAGGGGGGGCGCTTGGCACCACCGATGCGGTTGTTGTCGTAAATAATCCCGACGCATTGACAAATGCTGCGGCAACCGCCGGCAGTCCCCTGGTCCTTTCCTTTGACGGAACTAATTGGAGTGCCGGCGGCGGTGAGACAATTGTAGATAATAGTTCTACCAAGGTAAGTGTCAACCTCGGCGGAATATCATCAGCAGCTGATATAACGGTTGATCTCGAAAATATCGCGGTTGCCGGTGATTCCATAACCCTGACCCTTGTAGGATCTGATGACTGGACAGTCCTGACGACCGCCAATGATATAAACACTGAAGGCTATTTTGAGTTCCAGGCGGATTTCCTCGGCGGTGCCGCTACCACACAGGATATCGCCTTTAACATCGGTACACGATGGAACGGTACTTCCTTCGCCCCTGATTCGCTGGCCACTACCCAGTACGCAAGCGCATCGACAACGGTATTCCAGTCCGCCGACGGATACGGTGCTGGCGCTCTCCAGGGGGTTGATGTGGATGTGGAAGGACTGATTACCGGTGTCTATTCCAATGGTCAGGTCCTTCCCCTTTACCGTATAGCCCTTGCAAAATTCCAGAGTCTCCAGGGGCTTCATAAAGAGGGTGGAAACCTTTACAGGGCCACAAGACAGAGCGGTCCCGCCACCACCAGTCTTCCGGGAACAAACGGGCTCGGCAACATAGCACCCAATTCTCTGGAACAGTCCAATGTGGATATAGCAAATGAGTTTGTGAGGATGATTACCACTCAGAGGGGCTTCCAGGCAAACTCCAAAATCATAACAGTTACGGACCAGATGCTGTCGGAACTTATAAACCTGAAACGTTAGACACTATGGTAAGCGCTGAGATACCGGCTTACGGAAAAAAGACTTATTCTCAATAGATCGAGGATAATACAATCCGGCGTAAGGCTTATGGCGCAGGTTGCAGGGAAAAGATCTTTAGTCTTAAACAGTTCCATAGATTGACCCTGCTCCTTGAGCCATGCATCTCTGTCAGCCGAAGAGACTCGCTTTATCTTATATATCTTCGATCATGACAATTTTTTTGACGGGACGATTTTTTAATAATCGAATATCGAACAGCCGAGTTACGAGTTTCGAATTTGGTTCTTATTCATAATTCGTCACTCGTCATCCGATTGTTCGTCATTCGTAATTCAATTATTCACAGCTAATAGTATCTATCTTGCGGGTAGCCCGTGCCCTGGTTTTTAAAGGTTTAGTTACTTCCTGCTGATAGCAGCCGGTCATGATAATAAATACTTCGGTTGCCACAAGAAATGAATAGGAACCGCCAAGGCGCCAAGGCCGCGAAGAGAGAATAATTTTTCATTTGCCGGGTAACGGCAAATGAAAATACTCATCCTGCCTACGGCAGGAGAAAAACAAATAAATAACTATCAATTGTCCTTACCTCTGCTCAGCGCAACAAGATTCTGATAAATAATCAAAACGCCCGAAGGGCTGAGTTATTTACTGATCATGAATGTTTCTTGCATGATCAGTAAAAAAATAAAACCTCTTAGCGATCTTTGCGTCTTGGCGGTTAAACCCTTCAATCCTAAAAAGCTTTTTTAGACAAAAGTGCCCCGAAATATTTGAACACATCCTCCTGATCAGATAGATATCGGTCTGAAGAAATTGCCGTCACCGGAATAATCAACCGCAGAGGCTCGCTTTATGTCATCTCTCCAATCGAGCCAATCTTCTCCAGAGACATTCTTTCTCCCGTCAATAGCCAATATATTGACGCTGAAACCACAAAAATAGCTCAAAATTCAACGTCAACATGTTGACGACTCCTTATTGTCAACTAAATTTTTAATCTTCCTGTCATTAATTGAGAAAATTATAAAGGCATATGAAACATTATTTTCCATCATTCAGTTGAATACGGGAACTTAGTGTTATCAAGTACTTAGTGAACTTCCTGACACTGTTCTACAACAGGCTGAATGCTTTTTATGAGTTCATTATCAATATCTTCTTATCTGGCACAGAGGTTGCTTTAATCAGTTGTGGATTTTCTGAGATCAACAACAGGAGATTTTCGAAAATGGACATCGCAACCGTAGTGGGCATTATTACTGCATTCAGCCTGGTTGTTACCGCCATCATGTTTGGGGGGCATGTTTCAATGTTTATCAATATCCCCTCCCTTATGATAGTCATTGGTGGTACCCTGGGCTCTACCATGGTTAATTATCCCCTGCCGGACATCTTTAAGGTAATGAAGGTGGTTAAAAATGCCTTTTTTATCAAGCCTTTTACATCCAAGGAACTGATTAATGATTTTGTTTCTCTCGCCGGAACCGCCAGAAGAGAAGGTATCCTGGCCCTGGAAACGGCCTTAAACGATATTAATGATGATTTCATGAAAAAAGGACTCCAGCTGTCAGTCGACGGTCTTGAACCTCTTTCCATCAAAGATATCCTGGATACGGAGATAGTTAACATAAAGGACAGGCATAAACTCGGGGCCGAAATCTTCACCACACTGGGGACATTTGCTCCAGCGCTGGGCATGATCGGCACACTGATCGGCCTGGTACAGATGCTCCAGACAATGGAGGACCCCAGCAC
>JAFGDF010000054.1 GCA_016932235.1 Deltaproteobacteria bacterium
CGACGACTGAGACGTATAAGTAATACGCCGCAAGGAGGAGCGATCACAGGCAACGCAGCAGATGGCGCCTTGATGGTGGATCAGGGTATCATCCAGGGGGAAAGGGTTGTCATGAAGATCACGGTTATCGGTGCTGCGGGTAGCGTGGGCGCGCCCGCAAGTTTTTATCTGGCGGCGCTGGGTTTGACGGATGAGATAGTTATGATCGGCGGGCAAAGGCAAAATATTGTTAAACAGCATTCCATGGACATCAGTTCCGCGGCTTCGAGCATGGGTGTTAAGGTCACCTGCGGCAGCTATGAGGACATGGCCGGATCGGATATCATCATTAACACTGTAGCCGGCAATCAGGGCCTTATCAAAGACCGCATGGATTTACTGCCTGTCAATATCGGTTTGATCATGGATATCGCTGAGCAGATAAAGATCCACTGTCCTGGGTCATTGGTGATTACTGTCACCGTTCCGGTCGATCCGCTCAATTATGCCACATACAAAATTACCGGGTTTGACAGGAATCAAATCATAGGGTATTCGCTCAATGATACTATTCGTTTCAGGGAAATGCTGGCCGAGCATTTTCAGAGCCAACCCGGTCAGGTAGAGGGGATAGTTATCGGTGAGCACGGCAACACCCAGGTAATGCTCTTCAGCACAGCCAAACTCGACGGCCGACCGGTGATTATCGGTGAAGAAGCCAAAAAATCCATCCGGGCGGAAGTTCCCAGAATCTTAAAGCGTTTTGAAGAGCTTAAATCAGGACGCACTTCCGGATGGACATGTGCCGTGGGTCTCGCGCAAATCGTGAGAGCGATAGCGCGGGACACCGGAGAAATAATTCCCTGCTCGGTGATGCTTCGGGGCGAATATGGCCTGCAAGGATTGAGCATGGGCGTTCCGGTTGTTCTCGGCAAGGGCGGCGTAAAAGAGATTGTTGAATATGAGCTCGCCCCGGATGAGCAGGAGGGTTTGAGGATTACGGCGGAAACGCTCAGGAACGCCCAGAAAAAGACGGACGAATACCTGACTGCAAGGAGCATGTCGGACAAAATCCGACATGCTCCTTAATTTAAAATAAAAGGTCTTCTCCAATTTAGTACGAAAATAAGTTTAATATATATCTGCATGAAATTCAGCGTTGTCTCAACCTTCATCTGCGGTATCCTGAGCTATCCTGATCCCTGTCATCTCTTCAACCCACCGAACCATTTCACTTATACTTGAGCCCTTTTCAGAATGGCGCTCCGCGGCTTTCCAGAGGTGATGACCAAGGGCGGAAAGGGGGATTGGGAGCCCGTTTCTTTCAGCCAGCTTCATTGCAATGCCGATATCCTTCACCATCAGTTCAAGCTTGAACGCATCATCGAATTTCCTGCTGATTATGCGCTGTTTTATATGTGTCCTGCTTATCCATGACATGCCCGTGGAAACATTCAGCACATCGGTCATAACATCAGGGTCCAGGCCAAGCTTTTTCCCGATCGCAAGGCCTTCCGCGGTAGCCATGAATGTAATGGAGGTGATGAGATTATTCACGCATTTCATGGTGTGTCCGGCCCCGACCGGGCCAAGGTGAAACACCTTCTTGCCCATTATCCGGAGTATCGGCGATACCCGTGCGACGGCTTTTTTTTCACCTCCCGCCATAAATACAAGTTCCGCGGCTTCCGCGCCCTCTCTAGCGCCGGAAACAGGCGCGTCAACCATATCCACCCCCATGTCCGCTAATGCCCCTGCGGTCTCAACGGTCAGCCATGGCTCCGACGAAGATGTATCCAGAAGAAGGCTGCCGGGCCGAAATCCCTTCATCAGGCCTTTACTGCCAAGGGCCACTTCCTGGACATATTTCCCCGAAGGCAGCATTGTGACCACAATATCAGAAACCGATGCTACCTCCGCCGGTGTCTCCGCGATCACCACCCCCTGTTGCCCGGAGGCAAAGCTTTCGGCGCAGGTCCGCATGATATCATTGACGGTGAGCGCGTAACCCGCCCCTGCGAGATGCCCTGCCATGGGCGCCCCCATGACTCCGATGCCGATAAAGCCTACGCGGGGCCGTTTTCTTGTCCGGTTTTTTTTCATGATGTAATTCCTTCTGCAATTAAGCGTTATCTCTAAAGATCGCGGTATGGGGAGCCCTTTTTACGGTCGAACTCGTTCCTGGCTTGTTTATCGCATGAAGCCTTACGATGCGGGCGGCAGGCTATCTCAGTCGTTACAATGAAGGACCAAGGTGGAACGACCGGAGAAGGTACCCGCCCGCCTGGCATGCACCTTGCGCTATTATCCTGCTTCCAAGGCTTTCGCCGTTAAAAACGGCTCCCCATACCGCGATCCTGATGCCGCAGTGTGCTATTTTCATGCCTTGTGGGGGCACAATGGCCATGAATATTTAACATGATCGGATTTTACTGCATCATCCGTAATTGTTAAAGATTATATCAAATCTATCATAATGGAAAGCTATAAAGAAAGTAATTTCCTTTTCTCTTGACACCAATGGAATTTTCTAATAATTTACTGATAATAGGTCTAAGCGGGTTTCCTTCACACAAAATAGGGATTTAGTTTCTAAACCAAACAAAGGAGGTAATCATGCAGAAAAATAAGATGTCTGTCTTTTTGGCCGTTCTTTTTTTAGTATTCTCCTTAACCTGTTTTATCAATCCCTCGAGTGCTCAAAAAATCGAATTATCCCTCAGTCACTTTTATCCTGCTGTCAGTTTCCAGGATAATAAAATGCACGCGCAATGGATCGCGGAAATTGAAAAAGCCACAAATGGAAAGGTGAAAATCACCGTTTTTCCCGGCGCCACCTTGCTTAAGCCTGCCGAAACCTATGACGGCATCGTCAGCGGCACTGCGGACATCGGTAACGGAGTCTATGCTTACACCCGCGGCCGTTTTCCTCTCATGGAGGGTTTCGAGCTTCCAGGGATTAACTTCGGAAGCTGCGCCGCAACAACCATGGTCGCGGTGCAGGGTGTTGAAAAATTCAAACCAAAAGAGATAAGCGACACCAAGATGATGTATCTATACTCGGTGGGACCAGGCTCTCTCTATTCCAAAAAAGAAGTCAAGAACCTGAACGACATGAAAGGCATGCGCATCAGGGCCACAGGCCTGACCGCCAAATCCATTGAGGCCTTAGGCGCCATCCCCGTGGCCATGCCCATGAACGATGCCTATGAATCCTTGAGCAAAGGCGTGATAGACGGTAATATCGGGCCGCCTGAAATACTTATTACCTGGAAACAGGCCGAGGTCACGAAATTTATCACCATCATACCTCCGGTGTATAACAGCATTCAATACACGGTTATGAATCTTGGCAAATGGAACGGTCTGCCCGCCGACATACAAAAGGCCTTTCAAAAAGTTAACGATGCCTTTAACTTCAAAGCCGCCCAGATCTGGGACGGTGAGATGTCCGCCGGCATGAATTACGGCCTTGGACAGGGCATGAAAATGATACATATGCCGGATGCCGATAATGAAAAGGCCATGGCCTTGATGCAGCCCCTGATTGATGACTACATCTCCCGCATGGAGGCAAAAGGATTGCCCGGCAAGGAGGTCGTTGATTTTGTCAAGGAAAAGGCCGCGATATACTCAAAATTGTTTTCTCCAGGGTATTAAGCTCTCATCACTTTAAAATTGCAAGGGTCATTGCGAATTAACCGTCCTAGGAGCATGTCGGACTCTTTCCGACATGCTCCTAAAAAGTTATTTAACTGATATCCTAAAAAAGGTGTCAACATGCTGGAACAAGCGGGAAACATTGTAAACAGCAGCAGCAGCGGTCTGAATAAAATAGCCGGAGTCGCCCTTATCGTCATGATGGCGCTGGTTTTCATTAACGTTCTTTTGCGCATGTTCTGGCAGCCCATACTCGGCGTTTATGAGTTCACAGGCTTTCTGGCATCCCTGACCATCTCCTTTGCCCTGGCGCATTGTGCAGTGCAAAAGGGACATGTCTCCATCACGTTGTTGATCGATTCATTGCCCGATCGGGCGCGGGCCGTATGCGATGCTATTATAGGAGCGATTGGGACCGCATTGTTTATTACACTGGGCTGGCAGGGCGTGAGATATGCCATCAACATTTATAGAATCGGGGAAGTGGCGGCCACTACCGAGATCCCGTTTTATCCGTTCATCTTCGGCATGGCCTTTGGAATGTTTATGCTGGCGATAGTCAGTTTGATTGACTTTTTTAATGCGCTGAAAGGGATTATTACGAAATGAGCGCGCTTACCATAGGATTGCTCGGATTGGGGATACTGCTTTTTCTCCTGGCTATAGGTCTTCCGGTAGGCTATACCATGGCTGCCGTGGGATTAACCGGATTCATATACCTGGGCTCCCTGCAGGGGGGATTGACGATGGCGGCCAGGGCGGCCTGGGATCAGTTTGGTTCGTATAGTTTTAGCGTTGTTCCCCTGTTCATCCTCATGGGCCAGATTGCCTTTGCCTCGGGCATCAGCCGCAGGCTCTATAACGCCGCCCATAAATGGTTCGGGCATATGCGCGGAGGGCTGGCCATGGCCACGGTTGGCGCGTGCGCCGGTTTTGCCGCGGTCTGCGGATCGAGCACGGCCACGGCTGCCACTATGGGAATGGTCGCCCTGCCTGAAATGAAGCGCTTTAAATACGATCCGGGCCTTGCCACCGGATGCATCGCCGCGGGCGGCAGCATGGGCATCCTGATCCCCCCCAGCGTGATTCTCATTGTTTACGGCATCATGACCCAGCAGTCCATCGGCAAGCTTTTTGCGGCAGGTTTCATCCCTGGCATCATGGAGGCGACTTTTTATATCATCACCATCGCCATAATCTGCAGGATCAACCCCAATCTCGGCCCGAGGGGCCCCAAAACCCCCTTAAGAGAAAAGGTTAAAGGTCTCTGGGGAGGAACTATCGAAACCCTGATTATTTTCCTTCTGGTTATCGGCGGCATATTCGCCGGGTGGTTCACCCCGACCGAAGCGGCCGGCGTCGGCGCTTCCCTGGTCCTCTTAATGAGTATTGTGCTGAAACATATCAGCTGGAAAGGCTTCCAGGAATCGGTGCTTTCCACTACCTCCACCACGGCCATGATCCTTATTATCGTGGTAGGCGCGCTCATATTCAACAAGTTCGTCGCCATTACACGCCTGCCATACGTCCTTGCAGACTGGGTGGTCAGCCTGAATATGCCGCCCCTTGCCGTCATGGGTCTGATTATTTTTGTTTACCTGGTGGGCGGTTGTTTCATGGACGCTCTGGGACTTATACTCCTGACCGTTCCCATATTTTTCCCGGTTGCCCTTCAGCTCGGGTTCGATCCTATCTGGTTCGGTATTATCATCACACGCGTAAGCGAAATCGGCGTCATTACGCCGCCTGTCGGCATAAATGTGTATATCATCAAGGGCGTAGCGCCGGATGTTCCTCTTTTCACTATTTTCAGGGGTATCACCCCTTTCCTGGTTGCCGACGTGATAGCCGTCTTCCTGCTGCTTCTGATTCCAGAAATTACCCTGTTCTTACCCTCCATCGTCAGTTATTAAACATTCATGGCCCCTCTGGCCTCCACAATTCATGAAAATGGCGCTCTGAGGTCTCAGGATCACGGTATGGGGGGCCTTTTTGAACGGCGAAGACCCGGGTAGCAAAGTAATAGCGTAAGGTGCATGCCAGGCGGGCGGAGACCTTCTCAGATCGTTCCACCTTGATCCTTCGTTGCAGCGACTGAGATGGCCCGCCGCCCGCCTCGTAAGGCAGTTTGCGTAAAACAAGCCAGGAACGAGTTCGACCGTAAAAAAGGCCCCCCATGCCGTGATCTTTAGGGATAACGTTGAAAATGCAGAGCGAGCGCATTTCCCGTTGCTTGCTGCGGGGTTAGCGAGCGTTTCAAAATAAGTATATTCCTTAACATTTGGATGATTCCCGGCAGCTTGCTGCAGGGAGAGTCAATTATATACCGATATTGTTAGACTTTATTTTCGTGTTAAACGACTCTCGTCTAAAAGACGAAGGGGGTAAAAGGACGTCTCGAAAATTGTATAAATTATTGAAATCAAATAGTTATTAGTCGTGACCTGTTTGTGCCACCCACATGGAATAATGGAATGCTGGAATATAGGAATTCCATTATTCCACAATTACATTATTCCAATCGTGAGCGAAGCGAACTAAGTTCTATAACACTTTGTCATCCTGCGACTAGATCTCAGGATCCATTCTTTTCAGATATTTACCCCCGTTTTATTACATCCGCCATTATCGGCCACGACAGACAGAGCGTGGCCCTCCAGGTAAACATGGCCCTACGCCCTGTATCCCTCCTCTCATCACTTTTAAAAGGAGAAAAATTTTTATATAAAAGAAAGGTTATTTTGCAAAAAGAAGGGGAGGAGCCTTTAGTCTCCCCCCCCTTTTTTTAATAATTATATATTTGGGTTTCTATTTCTTTTTACCTGCCCTGGCAAGCGGGATGTCTCCCAGGTTAAGGTCCGTATCCGCGCTCAGCTTATCAAAGGACTTGGCGGCAAACCCGCGAGCCTCGATTTTAAGCGAGTACATGCCGTCTGCGAGACCCTCGAACCAGAAATCGCCGAAGTCATCGGTGGTGGCGGTGGCTTTCTTACCGGCCTTAGGCCCCGTAAGCGTGCATTTCGCCCCGATGACGACCTCTTTTTCAACAGGGTCATACACGGTGCCGGCGATAAACTTCCCGGGCACATTCAGGTAATACACCCTCGGCCTGGAGCCCTGCTCCGGCTTTAGCACCTCTGCTTTGGAAATGAGGGCCTTAAATTCGGACTCCTCTCCAAATTTAATCGCCTCGGTGGGGCATGAATCCACACAACGGGGCACCTTCCACCCGCCGTCGAGAAGGTGAGCGCAGCCGGTGCATTTCTGTGCGATGTTCAGATCCTCATTGAAGAATATGGCATTATACGGGCAGGCATCCACGCAGGCTTTACAGCCGGTGCACTTATCCGCATCGATGATAACCAGGCCGTCATCCCTCTTGTAGATAACCCCTTTTATGGGGCATGCGGGTATGCATGGCGCCTTATCACAATGCATGCATAATACGGGTATGTAGTGTATTTTAACCTTGGGCACGGTCCCCCGGATATTTTCGGTCAGGTTCATCCAGAACTGTCCGGTGTCCGGCTGTGGTTTGGCTATCGGGGACCAGTCATTGCCGACATGCTCGTCCTTGCAGGCAATCTGGCAGGCATAACATCCGTTACAAATTCCAACATCTATAATGAAAGCTTTCATTATTTCATTCCTCCTTCCACCCAGGAATTGAAGCGCAATCCGTACCCGGGGTCGTATTCTCTTTTAAAAGCTTCGTCAAATGATTCGGGGTCTTTCGCCCGCCATTCCTGGTAATCCCTCTCGGTAACCTTCTGCACATCCACAAGGTAGCCGCTGGTCGCCTGACCGCAGGCGTTCTTTGAAGTTAAACCGTTCGGGGCTATTGTATTGATGGCGCCGCCGCGGTCCACATCATTGATGATCGGATCGTGCCGGGCGCCGTGGTCAACATACACCACTCCGGGCCTTATGCGCTCCCAGACGCGCGCGCCACAAAGGACGACGCCTCTTTCATTGAACACTTTAACGATATCCCCGTCCTTAATGCATCGCGCTTCGGCATCCTTCGGGTTGATCCACACAGGCTCATATCTATAGCCGTCAGACGCCAGCACTTTACAGGTAACTATTTCACGCGTCCAGCTTATATCATCGCCCTGGGCGTGGGTGCGCCAGCGGCCGTGGTTGGACATGCACAAGAGAGGAAACATGGCCGCTCTTTCACTGGAAATACGTTCGTCGTGTGTCTCGCTCTTTTCTATCCACTTGGGATAAGGCGGCCTCTCTTTATCGTCAGGAAAGTGCTGCGCGAGCCTTTCGGAATAGAATTCCAGCTTGCCCGTGGGAGTTGGGAGCGGATTCTTCAGCGGGTCTTCGTAGAATTTTCTGAAGCCCGGAGGATCTTTCTCCCAGTCCTTGGCGGTCGGATAGACGTAATATTTCTTTTCATAGAAATCTTTCCACGATATCAGGCCTTCCATCTCCATCGTGACAAATACATCTTTCTGAAGGTCCCGGGTTGTTTTATTCTCGGAGAATTTTTCCCCGTACCCGAGCTTCTTGGCTATCTCCAGCACTATTTCATAGTCGCTCTTGGATTCACCTACAGGCAGGATTGCCTGCTCCTGGATGGTGACACTCTGGAAATGGGGACCCTGCCTTGTGTTTGTTACGATATCCTCGACCTCCAGCGTGGTGTTGGCAGGCAGGATGATGTCGGCGTAGATACACTCGTTCTCAAGCCATGGGTGCTGGGCCACGACACATTCGATGGAAGGATGCTGGAAGGCGTCAATCGTCCAGTTTCCGTGGTTCCAGCAGGTGATGCGGCAGGGTGTATCCGTCCATATCATGTGCACCTCGACACCGCCTTTTTTCTTGTCAATGGGATATGTATATTTGATAAACTGATCTTCGGTCGGTGATTCCTGACCGCCGCTGCCGAGAAATGTGAGGGGTGGTTTGATAATGGCGTCCTGGATAAGGGTCTTGGGGATAAGCTGTTTGCCCCATGCATCGATAGTTGTGCGGCAGGGAATCCTTAAACGCTCGGTCAACGCGGGATTGAAGAAGCGAATGCTCTTCAGCCCCTCGGCTCGCGGCATTCCGAAGTAGGTTAGCTGGCACTGATGCACGCCCGGGCCGCCCAGTCCCTGCATGCCGAGCAGAACGCATTCCAGCCGGCCCGGTTCATGGGAGAACGGGCCGCGGATAAAAGACCCGCCGAAATAGTGGATGATGGAGGTGATTTTTTTGGCAAACACCCTGGCCAGCGCCTTAATAGTCCACTCCGGCACGCCGCATTTCTTCGAAGCCCATTCCGGTGTCTTGGGTATGCCGTCTTCCTTGCCCAGCACGTAATTTTCGACATATTCCATGCCCACCGCATGCGTCTTGACGTATTCCTTGTCCCAGGTGCCCTCTTTCAACCATACATAGATTATCGCGAGCTGCATGGCCGCGTCGGTGTTGGGCAGCACCGGAATCCATTTATCCGCGTGTATAGCGGCTCCGTAGTTCAGATCGGGGCAGATATATATCTGTTTGATACCGATTTGTGTCCAGAAGTAGCATATCCTTGTTGCATACTGCCCGGTAAAACCCCACGGGGTAGTCTCCGGATCGCAGCCCCAGAACAGCGCCACCTCGGAATTCTCCGTGATGTCTTTAGTGAGGTTGGCGGCGGGCGACATCATGCCCTGGAAACCCTGTCCCCAGACATGCTTGGAGCCCCAGTACCATCCTTCCCAGCTGTCCGGGTTCCTCACCTGCTGGGTGAAGCCTCCCATCATATCGAGGAGTCTTCCCTGGTGTCCATGCGGCGTGTGAATCGTCTTGCACTCGCCATGGCCGTCGCCCTGGACAAGGATAGAAAGCGGGCCGTATTTTTTATGCACCCGTTTTATTTCATTGGCTATGATTGTGCTCGCTTCGTCCCATGAAATCCTTCTGTATTTGCTCTTACCGCGGTTCTGCGGATTCCTCTCGCCCTTGGGATCCCAGTCCACCCTGATTAAAGGATACTTGATCCGGTTTGATGAATAAGTCCTTTTCTTATAAGCCAGCGAGAAGGTCCCGGGCAGGGCCTTCATCAGCGGACTTAGCGTTTTGCCGTTCCTTTTTATCTTCCATGGATTGAAACCCTTTTTGTCATATTTCCAGTCATAGTAAAACGGTCTGATCCTGACTGCCTTGCCGTCTTTGACATCAACGAAGCATTCGCCGCCTCCGCCGAGCAGGCCGCCGAGCGCCAGAGATTTCAGAACCGTTTTATCTGGCTTCACATCAACTTTTTTAACCTTTTTTTCGGACATATCTTTTACTCTCCTTCCATAAATTTGTGTGTGGCCGTCATTTGTCTTTACTATCTGTTACGGAGGTTATGAAACAATGAGAAATTAAGGATGTTTGTCTTGAAAAATTGTTTCCTCTTACGTATTACATTTAGAATGTACTACTATAAATCCCTTCTGTCAAACCCAAAACCATCGCTTAGTTTTAAAATATATATCCCTGTATTTCACCTTTCTTTTTAAGGTGTTTTTATATACCACCGCCGGGAGGATATATCAACTTAAAATCCCATGGCGCTATTTTCATGCATTGTGGAGGCCCAGAGGACCATGAATGTTTAGTTCTCATTTCATTCAAATTCCTCAAACTCCTCGGCAGAATAAAATAAATGCATCTCTCTTATCTTTTCTTTATCCAGTCTGCTATCGAGTATGGCCTCCTCGGCTTTTCTCCTGAATATTATTGCCTTTTTTTCGAGATCCTCGAGTTTTTCCAAAAGCCCGTTTTCCTCTATGACCTTCTTGACGTTATGAAAGAGGTCTTCACTCCCATGAAGGAATAAACCTTCCTGGAGGATTTTGATGGCAACCATAGATCTGAAATTATCAAAGCGGGCCTGATTTCTAATAAGGGGCAGGCTTTTTATTTTGTAATCAATCTCCTCCCTTATTGCGGGATCAATGAGCATTCTGTATTTTTTTCGGAATATGATATCATCAAGCATCTTTACTGAAGTATCAGGAATGGAATCTTCGGTAACGGCAATGAGATCAATGTCCGAACCTTTTACAAGCTTTCCGGTGCTTCTTTCCGGTCTGGGTACGTCATGGGCCATATCATAGACGATATCCCCGGCGACAATAAAACATATCCTGTGTTCGGCGGATGACCTGTCCTCAAATTCCTCCATTATTTCAGAAACTATCCGCCGCGCAAGTGCAAGCTTAAATCTGCTTATCTCATGAATCCGTCCGGATACCTCCACGCATCTTTTTTCAAGCGGCTCCGGATCATCGGAAAGACCCACAACGGAGTATGTAAGAAATTCTCTCAGAATGGAGGGTGAAAGCCTGGCAAAGCCGTCGACATGGCGGTCAAGCCTCATGTACCTTTTACCCATTATCCTGACCCGGAGAGCCCTTGAAGTCTTGCATAACTTCCATACTTGAAGGCTGTCCATGTCAGTGTCTTTAATGACCTCAAAACCCGTGAGAGGACCTTTGGTTTTGATCAGATCGACAATAATATCCTGGTCAGGACCGGGCATAGCATCTCGGAGTTTTCAGGCGCCTGCCGGATAAGGTCCGGCAGGCGCCTGAAAGTTATTTATATAAAAATCCATGTCAAAATTAGCCTTGTCCGGAACCGTTTGGATATGGGGGTTGCAATGCAATTCCCTAACCGGACAAAGCTGCGTCTCAGGAGCTCTTTGTCCGGTCCTCAATGGCAATCTTCTTCGCTCGAAGCGCACTTTTATGCGCAAGCAGATCTCTGCCGGCTATCTTGTCCAGCACATAGATCAGGGTCCCGGGATTGTCCAGAAACTTCTGTCCATAGGAGATCGGAACCTCAGGGGTCACTTCTCCCAAAAGAGACCTGGTAACGGACTCAACCTTCCTCTCGCCGTTTGCCAGAAGAACCAGGTTTCTGGCCTTGTAAACGAGCTCTGCACCCATTGATATCGCATAATTGGGCGCATCATGAATAGAAGAAAAATGCCCGTCAATAACAGAGTTTTTTATTGTGTTATCATCAAGCTTAACAAGCATTACCGAGCTCCCGTTGAATGGCACGCCTGATTCGTGAAAGGCGACATGCCCGCGTCCGCCCACACCGATAATCTGGAGGTCTATACCTCCCACCCTTTTGATCTTTCTGGCATATCCATCGAGGATATCCTTTTTAATCCACGCAAGATAACCTGACTGACCCTTCTGCTTTATGGCAATGGACTTACCGGCGTCTGTTCCCTTATATATCCAGTCTTCAGGATGTTTCTTGAGCTCCCTTGTTAATACATTCTGATCAATCAGAGAGCCGAAGGGCACGTTTGTTTCAATAAAATTTTTTTCCAGGAGACCAAAAAATTTCTGGATCATAAAATAGCAATAGCTTTCAGGATGCATAACCCGCTGCTGGACGTTTTCCCCGGGCAGACCCACATATTCATCAAGATTAAAGCTCCTGATGCGGCCGCTGTCAAACTCTCCGTCATTTGCCGCCCGTGCCAGATGTGCGTACATGCCCGTAGGCGAGTTTCCGGTGGCAAGACCCAAAACAACCTCTTTTTTTGCCCTGGACAAACCGACGATCATCTTCTTTACTATATCCGCCGCGGTCTTGCTCATGTGTTCAAAGTCATCGGCAATAAATACCTTAATGGTCATAGTCTTTCTCCATTGTTTGTCGTTTTAACCCAGCGCGCTCTTTACCATGTCGGCAATCTCCTGGCAGCATTTCTCCGTCACCGTGTCGGAAGGGCCCTCAACCATAACCCGGCACATATTCTGCGTACCGGAATATCTCACGAGGACGCGCCCTTCTTCACCCAGTTCCCTCTCAATCCTTTCTATCACATCCATGACCTGAGGCACCGTCTCAATATCAGGCTTGCTCTTTACCTCCACATTGATCAGTTTCTGGGGATAGATATCCATCATCTCAGAGAGTTCCGACAATGGTTTGCCTGACCTCACCATGGCGGTAAGCAGCTGCAGGGCCGTAATTATACCGTCACCGGTAGTATGGTGATCAAGGAATATCATGTGGCCGGATTCTTCCCCTCCGATCACGCTCCCCAGGCGTAACATGTCCTCCAGCACATAACGGTCTCCCACCTTGGAGGCATGATGTTTGAACCCGTGTCTTTTGCATGCGACCCTCAATCCCAGGTTACTCATTACTGTGCTCACAAGAAGATTGTTCTTCAATCTTCCCTGTTCCTTAAGCATCCTCGCGCATATCAGCAGGATCTGATCGCCGGTTATTTCCTTCCCTTTTTCATCTATTGCTATCAGGCGATCGCCATCGCCATCAAAGGCAAGGCCTATGGCTGCGCCTTTCTCAAGAACATTTTTCCTCAGATCCTCCGTGTGCTGTGAACCGCATTTATCGTTTATGTTGATACCGTTCGGTGTATTGTGTATAATCTCTATATCGGCACCCAGTTCCCAGAAGGTTTCCTTGGCTACTCTATAGGTGGCGCCATTCGCGGTATCGAGAACGATCTTCATCCCTTCGATAGATAAATCCCTGGGGAACGTATTTTTTAAAAAGACTATGTAACGGCCGTGAACATCTTCAAGACGGAATGCCTGACCCATATCCTTGACGGGCGGAACAAGGCTATGAAGCGTATTGCTCAGCATCAGCTCTTCAATAGTTTCCTCCTGCTCATCAGAAAGTTTGAAACCGTTCCCGGAGAATATCTTTATGCCGTTGTCCTGATACGGGTTATGCGAGGCGGAAATGACTATGCCTGCGTGGGCGCGCATACTCTGGGCAATGAAAGCGATTCCGGGTGTTGGCAATACCCCGAGCAGATATGGATAGCCGCCCATTGAGGTTATACCCGACTCCAGAGAACTCTCAAGCATGTAGCCTGAAATACGTGTATCCTTTCCGATTACCACTCTGGGCCGGGAATGTTCCTTTTTCAGGATATAGACAACCGCCTGGCCCAGTGCAAAGGCGATTTCGGCGTTCATAGGGTATCGATTTGCTTCCCCGCGGACACCATCGGTGCCGAATAGTTTACCCATACAGTTTCCTCCTTGAATCTATCTTCTGAATAAGCCTAATGACGGGATTATCTCTTTTGTCTTTTCACAAAATGTATCGACAATTCTTTGAAGCCATGCTGTCCCCTTACCGGAGACAGGGGAAGGGAGTCCCTGTATGACGGAAATATAACCGGCCCCCCTCTCACCCCCTGCTTTATGGTAAGCAGATAGAAAATCATCGCGGTATTTCTTAATGTCTTTATCCTCCACAGGTTCCGTGAAAAGCCCTGCAATATCCGGAAATTTCTCCGAGAATTCCTTTCTAGCGGCCATTTCCGGTCTTGTCTCTGCTTCGTGTCCGGCTGAAGGTTTTGCCTTCTCGGATAATATCTGCAGGCGTTTGAGTCTTTCTTTTTTCGCGAGCCCCAGTTTATCCAATACCCCGGAAAAAATATGCTGACCGAATTCATGTGAGTCAAAAAACGGACGTCTAACATGGACATACCACTCTTCAAGCGCCGCCAGATTCGCTACGAAGATAATATTATTCTCTATAATACGCCTTATGTTAGGATATATCCTGGATCTGAAATTAAACGTCCCTCCGGAATGCGTCTTGCCGACTATCAGTTTGTTGTCATCACAGACATCATTTCTCAGCACGGAATTTGCGGCCACCACATTTCCAAATCCCATACGCAAAGGGCCTACTATACCGCCCTGACCGCCTAAAAAAATGGCCCTCTGGTTAAGCATGACGCCCCGCGGCACATCCCCTATCAGTGATGCCGTGGTTTTATCTCCGTCCGGTGTAAAGTTGAAGTGGATGTAGGAGCTGCCCACCTCACTGTGATCCTTGCGGCTTGTTCCCCCGGCCATCAGGCAATCACAGAAGTTGATCAGGCTCCCTAGTGTTACAAAAGGAAAAAGTATCGTCTGTTTTATACCTACACAATGTGCGCCGTTAGCCTCCTCTTCCAGTATGCAACCCTCACGCACCTGTGCCCCCGATCCCATGTTTGCCTTTTCCAGGAAGACTGACTCGGTAAAATATCCCCCCTTCAGCTCCACCTCGGGTCCCAGCTGGCAGTTATTAATTGTGGCCGGCCCTTCGTAACCTATCCTGCACCCGGCCGATATTACAGTATCTTTGCCGTAGATCCTGCACCCGGGATAAATCCTTACGCCCTTTCCGGATATGCGATCATTGTTTATCTCGTCTCCCAGGTCCACGGTAAGGGGGTTGGGGATATCAACGCCTTTATTGATAAGCTGAATCACCTTGTCGGAACATCGAGGTTGAAGACCCATATTTTCCCTTTCTCTTTTAACGTCTTTGAAATGCTGTAACTTGAAGAATCATATAGCAATTCATGGGGATTCCTGTCAATATCCTTTCAGTCTTAAAATCCGCCATTAAATTCATGCGTAATGGTGGATCAGGAAGTCAGTTCACCCTTGACACACACAGCCAATCTCCATATAGTTCCTCCCATGTAGAAATGCTTTGAGTAAATGGGCTTTATATCCGATGAACACATCACACTACGGCCGATACCTTGATCAGCTGCTGGAAACGGTCATAAACCAGACCACTCCCAGAGGGCCTGATCAAAACGCGATCTTGCGTCTGGCCGGAGAGGTCCATTCCTTCACATCCCGCAACACGAGGGTCGTGACTTTCGGAGGAGGTACAGGACTTTCCACCGTGGTTGGAGGCAACTCACAGCTTGAGAAATGGGCGGAGGATCCATTTGTCGGGCTGAAACAGGAATTTCCTCTCCTGGATGTTGTTGTGTGCACAACGGATGATGGAGGCTCAACAGGTCTCCTCTTGAAGCAGTTGCCGATGATCGGGATCGGTGATCTTCGCAAGTCGCTCCTCTCCCTGATTTTACGTGAAAATCTTCATAAGAAATACGGCCTTGATGATGTTCTCACAAGACAGGCAGTTCGTGTCATTCATCGCATCTTCAACCGCCGCTTTCCGTCCGGGTTTCGAGATTTCCGATATGTTGCCAACCCTCTCCTCGCAGCGCCCCGGAACCTGCGAAAATATTGTCCTGAGCCTTTAGCGGACCTGCTGTCATCCCTGGGCAGATATGTCTCACCAGGCGGCGGAGGACCGGTTATATTGCCGGGGGGTCATTGTCTGGGTAATCTGTTATTTACCGCGGCCATATTCCGTTCTGCGGCGGATATGGGAAACCAGCCTCCCGGGCTGGATGCAATAGAGGCGGGCATTGATATCCTTTCACGGGCAATCGGAGTTACTCCGGGCTGCCTGCATCCCGCAAGCTCAACCCAGGGGCAACTGGTGCTCAGATATATCAACGGGGTTGCCGTCAGGGGTCAATGGAAATCGGCGGTCACCCGGCGCCTCCTGCCGATTGAACGTGTATCTGTCGAATGTTGCGAGGTCCCCCGGGTGAGTCCGGCCATCCGCAATGCGATAAAGGAGGCCGATCTTATCCTCTTCGCGCCGGGCAGTCTCTACACCAGCATAATGCCGATCCTGCAAATAACCCCCATTGTTGAGGCTATCCGGGAGAACAGGCATGCGCTGAAGATCCTGGGTGCCAATTTCTGGATTCAGGAGGGAGAAACCGATATATCGAGGCGAAGCCGTAATCGCGGGTTCCATGTGTCCGAACTGGTGGAGGCTTACGAACATAACATTGAAGGCGGGTCCGAAGGCCTGTTCGATCTCGTTTTGAGCGCAAATCTGGAACATATTCCAGGTAATGTACTTCAGAACTATGTCCTGGAAGGCAAGGTCCCCATATTTCTCGATCGGACCCGCGTGGAGAGTCTCGGCCTGATTCCGGTGGAAGCCACCGTCTATTCCAGGGACCGGATGATGACGGCCAACGTAATCCATCATGATCCTCAAAGATTCGCTCTGGCGATACGATCGCTTCTTGTTGCGCACCAAAGGCTTCGTCTGAAACAAAAGCCTGTTCCGTCTCGTCCGGGTGCCGTAACCTCCAGAGTTAGAAGTCATGCAGGCGCGACCATGCTTTGTTCATATAATAGTGAGATTCGTGCTGTGCTTTCCGAAAAACGATTTTATCCGAAAAGCATTAAAGATCTCATGCATGATTTGATCTGGGAAAACCGCGACATCCGCGTTGGGCATCTGAGATATTTTCGCGGAGCCAGGATTATTCCTTCGGGTCAATGGACGAGAAGTAAAGAATGGGACAATGTCCTGGGTTACTATGACCCTGAGGACGGGATGTTGAAGGTCCATGAGCAGACAGGCAAGGATCCGGTGCGTATCCGTGACGATCTCCTCACGGCCCTGGGCGAGTCCCTGCTCGGTCGCTACTTTGAGAGCCGTCTTTGGGCGCATCAGGAATACGGGACTTACTGGGGGGCGCGGCGATATGAGATACGGCTGCGCCCGGAGCCTGATCGCGAGTGTTTCCTTGACGATGCGTCACTGCGCGCATATCTGAGATTGGCCCGCATGGTGCAAAGCCCGCATGATCCGGACACCTTTGGCATCACGCTGAATGATCAGGAGGGTTTTATCCCGCCTGGCCTGCTTTTCGGTCTGTTATATGCATGGTACCTGAACAATGCGTATGGTGAGGTCATGGAATATGAAATGTCTCTTCTTCGCTGGCCACTGAAAAAACTCATCCCTTATCAGAGGGAAGAACGGAAACGCAAGGAGGACCTTGTGAGATTTTTTCGCAATGTGGTGTTCCAGCATAAAGACGAATGAAACGTTTCCACAGGGAAGGATTATCATGATGAAATCCGGACCATTTGCCGGGAAGGAGAAATAGAATGAGAAACATGCGGGTGATACTCATCAGCGGTCTTTCCGGATCCGGCAAGACTACCGCCATCAAGGCCCTGGAAGACATTGGCTTTTATTGCGTGGATAACCTTCCCATTCTCCTCCTGCCTAAATTTATTGAACTTTGTGAACAGTCCGGCGGAAAGATCTCCAGGGTGGCGGTGGTGAAGGATATCCGTGAGGAAGCATCCTATCCTTTATCGCAGGAAACAAAGGATACGGGTGACGACGAAAAGAGAAACTTCTTTGAAGATTCGAGAAGGATTATCCTGGAATTAAAGGGCAGAGACTACCGGATCGAGATTATTTTCCTGGAGGCCTCGGATACAATCCTTATGAGGAGATTCAGCGAGACCCGTCGTCAGCACCCCCTGGCAAGAGGAGGATCAATACGGGACGGGATACGGATGGAAAGAGAAAGACTTCAGCCATTAAGGGATATGGCCAACGAGGTTATTGATACCTCAACCCTGAATGTCCATCAACTCAAAGAAAAGGTCCAGAAATATGCCCAGGAGGGCAGGGGTTCAAGCCAGATGACGCTCACCCTCCTCTCCTTTGGGTACAGTTTCGGTATCCCGTTTGAAACCGATCTCCTCATGGATGTCCGTTTTTTACCCAATCCTTACTTCGTCGGAGAATTGAAAAGATTAAAGGGAGACCATCCGAAGGTATCCGAATATGTCCTTCAATGGGGAGAGACAAAAGAATTTTTAAGACGCATAAAAGACCTGATTCGATTTCTTCTCCCCCTGTATCAAAAAGAGATGAAGACACATCTCACCATTTCCGTGGGATGCACCGGTGGGAAACACCGGTCTGTTGCTATCGTCAACCGGCTGGCCGGAATGCTGGAGGACGAATTAAAGGAGATGGGAATATCCCTCTCTGTTCAGCACCGGGATATGGAAAAGGGCTGATAATAAACAGGAACATGATTTTGTCGGATTTCCCGCTTGACCTATTATCCCTGTCCGCCTATAATCCGTTAAGGAAGTCATCAATATATTGAACTAGTTATCCTCGCACTGTCGGTTAACATACACCAATCATAAACAAAAAGGAAAGGAGCAGGACATGAGCGAAACAAAATTCGGCAAATACTTCATCACCAAGAAAAAAGAAAACATCGAGTACCCCGAGTTCGAACCAAAATATAAACCGGGGGATATCCAACCCATACTGTGGCTTGATGACGATGTTATCCCGGAGACATCCCTTTTCCTGGATACCAACTGGTTTTTTCCGAACGATCATCTCAAAGGAGCCGGTGATGGGACCGATACCGGACAGGTAAAACCGCATGTGCATGACTATGACGAGGTCCTGTGCATATTCGGGAGTGACCCGAACGACCCCTACAATTTACATGGAGAATGTGAATTCTGGATCGAGGATGAAAAACACGTCATCAACAAGAGCTGCATCCTGTTTATCCCCAAGGGAACGAAACACGGTCCGGTTGGATTTTCCAAGATGGACAGGCCCGTTTTCCAGTTCGGATTCAGGACACAAAAAGGCGTCTAATCGCACTTTTTTAACGGCACATAACCTGGAACTATTCATCCCCACAGCCGGAAGGGACAAAAGTGACAACCGCGGAATCCTTCCCCTTCCGGCCTGGAGATTTTATTTATTATAGTATGGAAATAAAAAAGAATCATTGAGGAAAAGGAAACCTCAAGGCCTCATTTTCTCATGCAACAGTTCACACTGTTCACGTGCCACCGCGGTTCCTCATACTAATACCGTTCCAAATCTGCGAAGTATCCCCGCCGTAAAAATAGGCCAGTGCTGATCAAAATGGCTTGTTATGAAGAAATCTTGCCTGCGTGATGCGCCTGTATTTAACCACGGCCCCCGCTGATTGCGACTTTAATTTTGGGAAAAAATAATTGACAAAACAGATTTTTCCATATATTGAAACATATATTATATGATATATTTAATCGCATATCATGAGGGATAACTAATGGAAAATATGAGATATAAAGCCTATAAGAAGATAAAAAATATGATCGTTTTTCTGGATCTCAAACCAGGACAAAAGATCATAGAAAGCGAAATTGCGAAGAGGATAAAGATTGGTAGAACGCCAGTGAGGGAAGCGTTGTTGATGCTGGAAACAGAAAAGCTTGTTGTTGCCGGAGGGAAAAAGGGATTTGCTGTCAGGGCCCTATCTTCAGGGGAAATAAAAGAATACTTTAAGATGAGAATGCTTTTGGAGGAATTTGCTTTTCCCCTCATCATCGAAAGAATAACAAGTTCTGAGAAGAACGCGATCAAAAAAAATTTCGTAAAAACGGAAGAGGCAATAAAAAATGGCCACCTTAGGGACGTCATCTTTTATGAAACCAAATACCATGAAATCCTCTACAAGGCTACAAAGTCGGAAATTTTTATAGAGACTATTTTCCCTCTGGTAGATAAATTCCAGTTGTTGAGGGCTATAAGTCTTAATGTGAAAAATAGTACGGCACAATCATTTCAAGAGCATAAACAAATATTTGAGGCGATAGAAAGAAAAGATGAACAAGGGTTTAGGCGCCTGATTAAAGAGCACCTCACGCATGCTGAAGAAAATGTCGCCCACATGCGCGGGCTCTTTTTTAACCAATCTATTTTTTAAGTCTGGGAGACTGCCGGATAAAGTCCGGAAGTCTCCCAGTGAATAAAGGGATGGTAAATTTATTATCAATTCTATTTTAACATGGAGGTCAGGATGATGAAAAGATTTGGATCAACGGTTATTGTTATGTTCATAATCTCTATATTTTTCCTGGGAACTTTTTCCGATGCCCATGCGAAAGAATCAAAACCGGTTGTCTTAAATTTCAATCATTTGTTCCCTGAAGTAGCCTGGATTAACACCAACGTTGTCATTCCATGGAAAGAGATGGTGGAGCAGAAGAGTAATGGAAGGCTAAAGATAAATATCTATACCGGGGGTGCCCTTGCAAAGCCCGGAACCATGTACGATGCCGTGAAAGCGGGATCAATAGATATTTGTCTTGATCCAGGACCCTACTATATGGGGGTGTTCCCCATGAGTGAGGGAACCCAGTTGCCTTTTCTCGGCGCTAAATCATCCAGGGCTGCCAGCCTGGCCTGGATGCGTCTTTATCGTGAATTCCCCGAAATGAGAAAAGAGTATGATGAGACACATATGCTGTGGCTTTTTTCTCAGGGACCGGGCCAGATAAATTCTCGTAAGCCAGTCAGGACCATGGAAGATATGAAAGGGCTGATCATAAGGGCACCGGGCGGCATAGGTAATAACATAAGGGCACTGGGAGGATCACCCGTTTCCATGCCATCCTCGGAATGCTATATCGCTCTTTCCAAGGGAACGGTTGATGGAACAATTTTCCCGACTGAGGCAATGAGAACTCATAAAATCTATGAGGTAACGGATTATATAACAATGGTTGATCTCTACGTGCAATGGTTCTGGGTCTGCATGAACAAGAAGAAATATGAGAGCATGCCGCAGGATCTTCAAAAGATTATCGATGAATGCAGCGGCGAAAAGGCGGCCGATCTGACGGGAAGGGAGTGGAATAAGGCTGATAAAGAGGGACTCGAACTCGCTTTAAAAGAGGGAATGGAAATCATTGAACTCGCTCCTGAGGAATTTGAACGCTGGAAAAAACAGTGTGAACCGGTAAAGATAAAATGGATAGAAGATATGGAAGCAAAAGGTTATCCTGCAAAAAGGTTCGTGGAAGCGGCAGAGAAATATATCAGCGAGTTCAATAATGAATTCGGTTCATGGCGGGATTAACCGCGGCAGAACTCCATGTGGATATATTACCGGTAAGGATTTTCTGGCCTGTGGATAAACAAATATACATGGGAGCATCATGCTGGCAAAAAGAATTTCTGAAATTTTGAACAAGATTCTCGAACCAGTCAGCAGGTATCTTAATTATTGCGGTGCATTCTTTCTGCTGATTCTCATGGCTCTTGTTATTGTACACATTGCGGGAAGGTATTTTCTGAACCGTCCTGTCGAGGGAGCGGTCGAGCTCATCGAATTACTCATGATTTTTATTGTTTTCCTTGGTTTTGGATATGTTGCCGTCAGAAAAATGAATGTGGCCATTGATTTTTTTGTGCAGATGTTGCCGGAAAAGATTAAGAACGCAATCGAAGTAGTGACCTGTTTGTTAAGTATAGTTATCGTGACCCTTATAACCTGGCAGGCGCTTGTACATCTGAAAGTGCTCTTTAGTTCCGGTCAGGCAACAGGAGTGATTCAGATTCCTCATTATCCTTTTATGATTTTGCTTTTTGTAGGTTACCTTGTATTCGACCTGGTCCTTATACAAAACCTTTTCGAGAATATATACAGGATATTTAAAGAATGAGTTCTTTATCTATAGGGATAATCGGTATCCTTGTCATGTTATTCTTGCTATTTTTGAGAATGCCTGTGGGACTGGCGATGGCGGCAGTTGGGTTTGGTGGGTATGCTTGTCTTACGAGCCTGGAAGGGGCCTTCGGTATATTGAGATCCGTGCCTTTTGTTACTGCGTTGAGTTATGACCTGTCAGTGCTTCCATTATTCCTCCTGATGGGATCATTCGCAATCTACGCGGGAATGACGGAGGGCCTCTATTTTAGCGCGTACAAATGGATAGGAAGCCTGCCCGGGGGATTGGCAATAGCGACTATAATCGGCTGCAGCGGTTTTGCCGCGGTTTCCGGATCCACTCTGGCAACGGCCGCCACCATCGGGAAAATCGCACTTCCGGAAATGAAAAAATACCGTTATGATCCAGCTCTCGCAATGGGAGCGGCAGCTTCCGGTGGTTCACTTGGTATCCTTATTCCACCAAGTTCGATAATGATCATATACGGCATAATTACAGAACAATCCATTGAAAAGCTTTTTATCGCGGGAATTTTCCCGGGTATCTTATTGTCATTTCTATTTGTAATGTACATTTTGATAATATCAGGACTGAAAAAGGAACTGGGTCCTCCCGCGGAAAAAGCACCTCTGAATGAAAAAATCAAGTCACTGCGGGATTGCTGGGGAGTAATAGTTTTATTCCTGGTAATTATGGGCGGCATGTACACAGGCATATTCACACCTACCGAAGCTGCAGGAGTTGGCGCCTTCGGTACATTAGCCTTTGCTGTCGCAAAAAGACGACTGAAAAGAACAGATTTTATAAACGCCTTGACCGAAACCATATCTACAACCGGTATGATCTTTGTCATTATTATTGGAGCAATGATCTTTGGATATTTTTTAGCCATCAGCAGATTGCCCTATGAATTAGGCGGTTTTGTATGTTCACTTCCGGTTTCCAGATATTTCATCCTGGCTTGCATATTAGCAGTATATATAATGCTCGGATGTGTTCTGGATACTATTGCCATGGTCCTGATTACGGTTCCTGTATTTTTCCCTGTGATCCAGGAACTGGGGTTTGACCCGATATGGTTTGGTATAATTATGGTACTGGTGTCAGAAATGAGTGTAATAACCCCGCCCATGGGAATGAACGTCTATGTTATTCATGGGATTTTCCAGGATGTCCCGATGGTTACTATTTTTAGAGGCGTAACCCCCTTTTTTGGTATGATGATACTCTGCACTATTCTTCTGATCCTGTTCCCGGAGATTGTGCTTTTTTTACCTGATATTATGAAAAATTAACCTTTCCGGTAAAAAGAAATACGCGAGGCCTTATGTCGGAGAATATATTTAATGATATTAAAGAAATTGTAGGCAAAGAAAATATTTTAGAAAATTTTTTCGAACTTGTTAATAATAGTATAGATCCTTTCCCCTATGATATTGATTTAGAGAAAGACACCTTACCTTTTGCCGTAGTAAAGCCCGGCAGTGAAAAAGAAATAAGCGAGATACTTGACTATGCCAATCGCAAAGATATTCCCATTTATCCAAGAGGTTCAGGAACAAGCCTGACCGGTTCGGCAAGGGCACCGAAAAAAGGTATCATCCTGAGCACCAGCAGGCTTAATTTTATCCATATCAAGCAGGATAGAGGGTATTTTGAGTGTGGACCTGGCGCAGTCGTGGCAAATCTTAACACAGCCTTGGAAAGAGAAGGCTATTTTCTGCCGGTTTATCCAGGCAGCATCCTTGTTGCCTCCATGGGTGGAATGATGGCCGGCAATACCAGCGGCCATATAATTGATGCATGCATCGGAAAGCCTTCTGACTATGTTCTCGGGCTGAGAGTTATACTTCCGACAGGAGAGGTTCTCGAAACAGGATCCATGGGTCTTCGAAAACCCTCCGGAACGGATCTGACAAAATTTTTTGTCGGCAATGATGGATTAACCGGTATTGTAACATCAATAAGGATGAGATTGGTTCCTCAAAAAGAAAAAGCCTTTGGGATCGCCTATTTCAAGGATGGCGAATCTATTGCGAAAGCGGTGGTCAGAATGTATATGGAAAAGGCTCCAGCGCCTCTTTTCATGGAATTCATGGACAAGGCCACCACAGCAGTCGGTTTTAAACATGCAGGGCTGCCTGTTCCCCCTGGGTGTTCCATATTTTTTGCATCCCTGGGTTTATCGAAAAAAACGGCATCTGAAAAGAATATGCAGCTGTTACACATAATGCAGAAGGAAAACCCCATAGAAGCCCGGGTAATCGAAGACAGAGATGAATGGAGCAAGATATGGACGGCAAGAGAAATAATTATCTCTTCAATGATGCAGGAACATAATGGATATTTTTCAGGCCCTGAAATTGTTTCCAGGCTTGATACCCTTCCGGATTGCATACGGGAACTGGAAACATATTGCGAAAAAGCCCCTGTTTTAAAAGGGCTCCCATTTTTCCTTCTGGGACATATCGGAGCATTGACATTTCATCCAACCGTTGTTGTGCCAAGAGATTGGGACAATAATAAGAAAAAAGAGCTTGTAAAAGCAGGATTTGACATAGAAAGGGAAATGAATTTAAGATATGGGACCTGTGGAGGAGAATGGCTTCAATTTGGCAGGCGGACGATGTTTTTTAAGGAGAGATATGGCGAAAATGCATATAATCTAGTCAGAAAATTGAAAAAAGTCTTTGATCCCAACGATATACTAAATAGAGGAATCCTGGATGGCATGTGATGTTTTTTAAACTTCGCAAGACTCTTCCCGCAGCACTTTATTAACATGTTCCACCGGTAAAGGCAGATAAAAAATGGAACCAGAGACAGAAAAAAGAGAACAACTGATACAGGATATTATTGCTAATATCTCAAAATGCGTAAGATGCAGGTTTTGTTTCAGCAAATGCCCGGTTTATGAGGTATCCGGGGGCTGGACCATACACGGGGCATCAGGTATAACCCAGTCCTTGTATTACGGAATCAAAGCAAACAGGATCGATAAGGACCTGAGGGATATTTTAATGAGATGTACAACCTGCAGGAGTTGTGAGATTCTGTGTGAAAAGATGATGGCAGGGGTAAAACTTGTTGATGCAATCAGGAAAGGACGGGAACTCCTTCTTGAAGATGAGGTAAATCCCATTACCGAGCAGCAAAAGGCTTTGGAATCTCTCCAGATTATGGGCAATCCATATGGAAGACAACCTGCGAAAAGAACGGAATGGGCCAGAAGTCTGGACGTGAAGATCATTGGTGATTGTGCGGATGGAATACCCCTGATCTATTACGTGGGTTGCCCGGCATCATATGATGAAAGGCTACATGGGGTTGCAAAAAGCATAGTGGGTCTCATGAATCTTGCCAACATTCCATTCGGCATAATGGGTAATGAAAGATGTTCCGGAGATCCCGCGTTAATTATGGGGGAAGCGGACCTGTTTGCCGTTATGGCTGATGAAAACATGAAAAAGTTTAAAGATCTCTCAATCGAATCTATCCTGACTACTTCTCCGCATGATTATAACTGTTTTTTAAATGAGTACCCTGAAGAATTAAGAGAAATAGACTTAATGCATTATACTCAATTTTTTAAAAGATTGCTGGATGAAGAAAGATTAACTCTCAAAAACCCTTTTGAAAAAACAGTGACCTACCATGACCCCTGTTATCTGGGAAAACATAACTCTGTTTATAACGAACCACGCGAGTTACTGAAATCCGTCCCAGGCCTCGAATTAAGAGAAATGTCGAGGACCAGGGAAGAAAGCCTGTGCTGCGGCGGTGGTGGTGGAAGGATGTGGTGCGATTTCCAAGAATCACCCCGCCTCGCGGAGATACGAGTGCTTGAAGCGATTGACACTGGAGCTGAAGTGCTTGCTACAGCGTGTCCATTTTGTCTGAGCAATTTTGAAGATGCTCTGAAGGTGCTTGATAAAGAGGGTTCATTGATGGTTAAAGATATCTCCGAGATACTCTACGAAGCGGCAAAACCGTAAACAGAACCTGACCCTCATAACCTGAAAAGGGCGCCGATTAACAAAAGCATAATGATACCGGGATAGACGGAATTAATAGAAAGAAGCCATGTTGCTGAAAAAAGACCGGATGAGCGGCAGTGAAAGGATGGATGCCCTGCTTCATTATCATAAGCCTGACAGGGTGCCTATCAATATGATCACGGTAGGCTTTCCGTGCAGAAATGCCGGCCAACCGATAACCGCCGGGTATGATAATCCCGAAATTTTTTTTCAGTCCTTTAACTGGACAGCTGAGCAATACGGATGGGACATGGTGCCACAGAATTGCCCTCATATCGTCTTAGGCGCGAGGGATTTTGGAGGAGAGGTCCGGCTCCCTTCAGGAGAATATGAAGGCGCATTGGTTGTAAAATCTTACCCTGTGAATTCAGAAGCGGATGTTGAAAAACTTGAATTGCCGGTTATTGCTAAGATAGACCAAATTCAAAAGTCCATGACGCTCTCTAAATTACAGGCTGATAACAACCTTCCCGTAACCTTTGTCTCACGCTCTCCTTTAACAGTGGCGTCAAATATATGCGGCCTGGAAAAATTTTCCAAATGGATGATAAAAAAACCCGAACTATGTGAAAGCATGATGAGCCTTGCGTTCCAGCATATATGTAATATGCTTGATCTCTGGGTTAATATGTTTGGAGGTGAGAACATATTCGCTTTACTCACCTCTCCGAGTGAATCCAACCAGGTCATATCTCCTAAGCTTTTCGAAAAATTCGCTCTTCCTTATCATCTCGCATATCATGAAAGAATAAAGGATATGGGAATAAAAAGGTTTATGTTTCATATTTGCGGAGATCAAAACCACAATCTTCCGGCACTATCTGCCAGCAAACCTTGGCCTCATCCAAGCGTACTCAGCTTTGGTCACGAAGTGGACCTGGAAACAGCCTCAAAAATGTTCCCTGAAGACATTATTTACGGAAATGTGAATCCGGCTGTTATCCAGATGAAAACTCCACAGGAGATCTATGAAATAACAAAGGAAACCATTGAAAAAGGCAAAAGGGCGCCCGGTGGATTCATGCTGTCGTCAGGCTGCGAGCTGCCCCCACTGGCACCTCCGGTAAATGTTTTTGCCATGACAAAGGCAGTCAACGATTACGGGTGGTATTCCTGATCATAGGCGCTTGGGTCCAACAATAAATGAACTCGAGATAGAAATATCTTCTTGGTGAACACCTATCAAATGCAAAACAAAAAAAGGAGGTCAACCTTATGGGTATTACAAGTGAGCTCGTTAATTATATTTTATCGACAAAATTTGAAGATATTCCTGCCGAGGCTGTTTCCAGAACCAAGGATTTTATACTGGATGAAATTGGGAACGCCTTGGGAGGCAGTGTAATAAAATCGGGGAAAATAATCATCAACTGGGGTAAACTATGGGGCGGCGCCGCAGATGCGACCATCTTTTCAGACGGTATTAAAGTTCCTGTAGCCATAGCATCCGGGGTAAATACCCAACTTTGTATGGGTCTTGAGCTTATGGAAACCTATAGGAATAGGTGTCATCCCGGATCGGGAATGGTAATGACGGCTCTTGCCTTTGGTGAAAAGGAAAGGCTTCGCGGAAAAGATATCATCGCTGCTGTCTGTACCGCTTACGACGTTACCGGAAGGATTATAGACGCCACATGGCCTTCGCGTGAACACCTGAAAGATATATGGAATCAGCCCTGGCAGGGATGCGGCCCTCTCGTTGTGGCCATAAAACTGCTGGGTTTAACCTTTGAACAAGGGATGCATGCTTTCGGAATGGGACTGGGAAACGGTCCAACTGCGAATGTTCATCATATTATTTACGTCCCGGGTTCAATGTCAAAAATCGGAAATCAGTTTCATAACTTTGTCGCCATCAATGCTGCGTTTCTTGCAAAAATGGGTTATACAGGATACCATGAAATACTTGATGAACCCTTTCCTTTCTGGAGAATCATTTCGGATACGGAGAGAAAAGATATCTACGATAAGGATTTGGGTCAGGATTTTTTTATAACCACAGCAATGAACTTTAAGCCCTGGCCCACTTGCAGATGGGCTCAGCCCGGAATACAGTCACTCCTCGAGATCATGGATTCGGAGAATCTTGATATAAATCATATCCGGGAAATAGTTTATCATTCCCATGAAAAGGTCACAGGCTATCCGTATGATAATATTAATCCGTCTAATCCGGAAGATGCCTACTGGAGTGTTCCCTGGGCCTTTGCCGCCGCCGCTAAAGGGTATCCCGTCGGTCCTTCATGGTACATGGATTCTCTGTTTGCGAATGATGAATTCAAAGATGTAATGAAAAAAATCAAAATCAAAACATGGCAGGAATCTGTGGAAGCTTTTGAGAAAGAACCTGACAAATCCCTTACTTTACTGGAAGTCAAAACCGACAAAGGAGTAATCTACGAAAGAAGAACGGAATATTGCAAGGGAGATCCACAACAACCAATGTCCAGAGATGAAATCCTCAACAAGTTTTTATCTCAGGCGGAAAGTGTAATCAGCAAAGAAAAGGCAAACAGGATTATTGAATTTGTCGGAAGCCTGGAAAATATGAAAGATATTTCGGACATCTCAAAGCTTGTATATTAAGCCATTCAATCACTGAAATGCCCCATTTCGGGAAGCTTTTTTCTGAACCGGCAGGTTGGACTGTCCCGATTCCTGGCACCTTGGAAACTTGGACTTCCATAATAGATGAGTCTTCAAGAAAATATAAAAGCGTCGATAGAATTGCTAAAAAAAGCGGAGGCGATACTGATTACGGCTGGTGCCGGAATGGGGGTTGACAGTGGTTTGCCTGATTTTAGAGGGTATCAGGGCTTCTGGAATGCGTATCCATTGTATGGGAAAGACGGTATCAGCATGTATCAAATAGCCAGGCCGGCCAGCTTCACCGACGACCCGCAATTCGGCTGGGGGTTTTACGGGCACCGGTTTAATCTGTATCAATCAACAGAACCCCATAAAGGGTTTCAGCTTTTACTGAAATGGATTGACAGATTTGGCTGGGACTATTTTATAGCGACATCCAACGTCGATGGTCATTTTGAGAAGGCCGGCTTTCCACC
>JAFGDF010000343.1 GCA_016932235.1 Deltaproteobacteria bacterium
GGGATACTCGGTCGCCGCCGTGAAATAACAGCCGACGACCGCTTCATTAATTGCGGAGCCCCTGTCGAACGTAATGACATCTCTTTCTATGGGAGGATCTTCCATGTTTTGTGATAGAACGGACCACATGCCAATATACTCGCCCTTTGAATTTTTCAGGTCCCAATACCATCCTCCCCCCGCGCCGCTGGTCGTGCAGGCGCCGGCGGCGACGATGCGGATGTAGATGAATTCCAGGTTGCTGAGCTTCGCGCCGGCCCTGTAGGCCGCGGCCACGCCTCCGCCATGATTCCCAGTGCAGCTGCGGCTATAGAACAGATTATTGGGAAACGGGGCGTATGGATAAAGGTATATGCGCCGTATCCCGCCCGTTGACATAAGAACAGCCTTGGATTTAAAGACCAGAAATCTCCCCGTTCGTGTATTAACGGCGGTGGCGCCGACAACGGTACCGTCTTTTACTATAAGCCCTGTTAGAAGTGTCCTGCTGAATATCCTGGCCCCGCTCTTCAGTACGGCATTGGCAAGTTTCTCTTTGAGATCAGTTCCCCGGTAAAGTATCCAGTCCGCATCAATTTTGCCATCAGCGTCAGGCAGGGGCTGGTGCCAGTGAGGCAGGCCCTGCACGGTTCTCTCCTGCCTTATTTTAATCGTGCCGTCGTCTTCATGTATCTTAACGCCGATTTCGTTAAGGGCTGAAAACGCCTTTGCGTAGTTTTTTGCCGCGTTCACGGCCAGGTTCCAGCTTATCATGCCGCCGCGTATCCTGCAGGGACCTATTGCTTTGGGGCGTCTAAGTTCATTTTCCGAAGGAAATCCCTTTGGCAAAGGGTGCTGAATCATGTTTTTATAGAACTCCGGCCGCCAGTCAGAATGATCGTCGACACCGATAGAATCTCCGCCATACTTGATTGAAGCCCTTTCCATAACAGCGACATCGATATCGCCCTTTTTTCTTGCCCTGATCGCGGCCATGCAACCGGCAAGGCCGGCTCCAATGATTAAAAAATCCGTTTCAATAATTTCGTCAGCTATCTGTTCCAATTTTAAAGCCATTGTTCTTTAATCCTCCTCCGTTATCAGTTCCTGCAGGGTATTTTGGAAGTCTTGCACAGGAACACTGACACAATAAAATGAGTACATCTTCTGCAGATCATCGTAGGAAATCCCGGGGGCCTCGTAAAAAAACAGACGGAAGCAGAAGCCGGAACAGAAAGAGTGCTTTTCTCCTTTGAGGACCTTAATGACCGGCTCGTCCTTAACAGGCCTGCCGCAATATTCGCATTTTGTTGTTTGGTTCATAGATCATCTCCTAATTTCATAAAGATCAAGACATTTTCATGCGCGCAAATAGAGAATGAAAGGATTTTATAATGATGCACTTATCTAGTGATGTCAAGCAAAGTATGGGGTCCCTGATCCACCATCGAGATGCCATCTGCCATTCGACAGGCTCATGGCCCTGAGCCTGTCGAATGGCTGCGTTGCCCGGGATCGTTCCTCTCGTTCGACCTGGAGGCTCTCGACAAGCTTGCGGCGTATTAATTATACGCCTGGGCAACCACTCACCATGTACATGTTATTCTTGATCAATGGGTCAAGGTGGTTGTCATACTGGCAGGCATAGCCCTTCTGATATGGGGATTTATGGCCGCCTCCAGGCCCAGATGGCCGGCCCTTGATGACCGGCTGTCTCCTGAGGAGCCAGAGGATTCCACTGAAAAGCAGACGTGCCGGACAGGGTCCGACAGTCTGCGGGGCAGGACTATGAGCTGAAAAATTCAAGGGAATATAGTTTCCACACAGGGATATTACCAGCCCATTTCATGAGGTTGCCATTCCTGGAAAGGCAGGTGAACTTTTAGATGCATTTCCTGCATCTTTCCATCGGATTTTAATTTTACAAGGCATTCTGAGAGCGCATTATTAATTTCATTCCCTTTCTCGCCCTTCGGTATGACGAAAACATCGTCGAATTTATCGTAAAGCTCCCTATGAATGTTTTTCAATTTAAATTGCTTGATCACAAAATCGCATTCTTCCTGGGCGAATAGCAGGGCGTCTATACGCTTCAGATTTACTTTTTTCAGGCTGTTTTCAACACCTATGGATTCGGATATCGGGCAATCGAAATAGTCAGTGAATCCTCCCATGCATTCAATTGTATAGGGGTAAGGGTCCTTGCCCTTTGCCTGCAGTATTTTTTCAAGTGTAATAGGATTATCCTTATGCGAATAGATTATGATACAAACATCCCCCATCTTTTCAGTCGTGTAAGTGTAAGGCAAGGCATCTGTTGAAACCAGCTTGTTCCTTAGCATGGGCATGTGAAAATCGGCCTTTCCGGATATAACATTCTCAATAGATCTGGGAAACGGATATACGCTTCTTTCTATATTCCCGTCATACACTGAATCGATCATTTTTATAAGATCAACAAAAACTCCCTTGTCGGGTGTTTCAAGTATATCCGGCAGAAAGGCCATGCTTGCTTTGAGGTCGGGCGTTCCAGCAAAGGCAAATCCAGAAGAAATGAATAAAGCAACTACAATGCCAATAAAAGGGATCTTCCTTAATGTCTTCATATAGCTCTCCTTAAAAAATTTATATTATGGTTATGAAATATGGGTTAAAAAAAGCGCTGTTCCTTTTTGCCCCTTTTTAATTAATTGCGGCAAGTCAGGATGGTCATTCAATCACTACATGTAGCGTTTCTGGTCTCTGCAATACGCATACCATTAAACCTCAGCGATCTCTGCCATGAAGCGATAGGGCAGGATTATGTTCAGAGAGTGATATGAATTTACGTAAAAAGGGGAGGTTTATTTCAAAGCGCTTTTTTAAGATGCGCTGGCATGTGAGGCATTTGAACGCCAAAATACCGACAGGGATTGTCAAAAAATAAACTTTTCAAAGATATTAGGGCCTCGTTCAATTGACCTTTCAGGGGCGACGTAATGCATTTTCCCAATCCACGGGATGACTCTTAACCATCTTATAAGGAAGGGAGACATAAGGATCCATTGTATCTATTATGTGTATCTTACTGGCATGTTCTTTGCTTTCAATATTTCTGTAAAAAATGGTCAAAAAAATAAACAAAATTCGAGGGGGTCTAATAATGAAACTGTTTAAAATTAATTACCATTCCGTCCAGGCAAAACTAAACCTGGTATTAATCGCCCTTATCATTATCGTTTTAACCGGCTTTGGGGTATATGATTTTCTTACGATGAAGAAAAAGATGATGCTGGAATTGAATGAAATAGCCGATACAGTGTCGGAAAGGCTGTCTGGAAGCATGGCTGTCGCAATCTGGGAGATGCACAGGGAAAGCGGGATTGCAAGTGTCCTATCGGAGATGATCGAAAAACGTATTTACGCTATCGTGATCAGAGAAAATAATACCTCCGAGGCGTTTGTTGAGATGAAGCGGAATGAAGATACATGGGAACCAATGGAATTTGATGGAGCCATAGAAGGAAATTTTATTAAGAGGAGTGGGGATGTCATTAAAGGTAAAGAAAAGCTGGGATCAGTTGAGATATTTCTCACCCGAGAATTCATGGATGAGGATCTCCGGCTCTCACTTTATTCTCTTGTAATAAAGATCTTTATCCTTGATCTGATTTTAGTGGCAGGGATGTCTCTAATAATTA
>JAFGDF010000055.1 GCA_016932235.1 Deltaproteobacteria bacterium
GGACTGATGGGCTTTATTGCCCTGAATTCATTTAACCACTCCCTCCATACCTATCTTGAAGACAATCTAAAAAAGATCCTGACCGCTGATTTTTTGGTCAACTCATCCAGGCCCTTCAGCCCGGAAGCCGACGCGATTCTGGATGGATTAACAGGAGAAAATAAAAAAGAATCCCGTGAGATATCCTTTTTATCCATGGCAGCAGGACCCGCTTATTCCCGGCTGGCCCGGATTACGGCCATTGATCTCAACTACCCTCTGTATGGCCGGATACTGCTCCAGGGCGAACAGGGAAGCGGGCCGGATCTCATTCAGGCCCATCTCATGAGCAAGGCAGGGGTCTGGATGTCCGTGAATACGGCCGTTTCTCTGGGGGTTCGAGTGGGAGACGAAATCAGATTGGGGCAAAAAACGTTTTATGTGGCCGGTCTCATATTGGAAGATCCGGAGAGTGCGATCACCGGTTTTGAGATAGCCCCTCTACTCTATATCGGACTGAATCAACTTGAAGGGACCCAACTGATTCGATTCGGGAGCCGTGTGGACTATACGATTTTTTATCGTTTTCCTGCTGGAACTGATCTTCAAGCCGTCATAGATAATCTGAAAAAGGCCATCGAACGGCAACCCGATACATTTTTTTCCATAGAAGTGATCGACAAGGACATGGTAAGCAGGCGAGTTGGCAGGGCCATTGATTATTTTACGGGGTATATGGGGCTGATTGGTTTGGTGGCCCTGTTTCTATCCGGCATCGGGGCCGGTTATCTGTTTAGCAGTTACCTGGATAAGAATCTAAAACAGATCGCCATATTAATGAGCCTGGGGGCCAACAGGGTTGAGGCCTATATAATGTTTTTCTCACAGGTGATCTTGCTGGGGATTATCGCATCCATCAGCGCATCTATTTTATCCTTTTTTGTCCTGCCTGTTTTTCCAATGATCTTCCAGGGTTTCCTACCTCCTGACCTGGTCGTTCAGGCCGATTTTTACAGCCTTTCCCTGGCCATGATCCTTGGTGCAATAGGGAGCGTGATATTCTGCCTGCCGGTCATTATCAAGGTTCATCAACTCAGGCCCCTGCACCTTCTAAAGGGTTATGGGCCGGACAATGCGAGATCACGGCGTCTTCTTTATCTTCAGGTCGCCGCCTTTCTGCCGGCCCTTCTGGTGTTTTGGGTTTTAACCGTGGATCAGGTGGGTGCAATGGGCAAGGGGACTCTGTTCTTGGGAGGATTCCTGTGTGCGGCGCTTGTCCTGGGACTTGCGGGTTGGCTATTGATGAGAAGCAGTCACATGCTGTCCCTTGGCCGGAAGGTCCTAATGAAGATCTCTTTGAGAAATATTCATCGGAACAGGGTCACGTCGGTGTCCTGCTTTCTCACCATAGCGTTGGGGACCTATTTACTCAACATCGGGCCCCAGCTGAAAAGCGGACTCGATCAAGAGGTGAGTCGGCCAAGAGGATTGAGGGTCCCAAGCTTTTTTCTGATCGATATCCAACCGGAACAGGTGGGGCCTTTACAAACATTTCTGGAAAACAAAAACCATCGATTGACCCATGTATCGCCTTTTATTTCAGGTGAGATCAAGAAAGTCAATGGAGAAGATCTGGCTGAATGGGTGGGCAAAAAGAGGGAAGAAAGGGATGGGCGGGGACCAGGAAGGGTAAATCGTGAATTTAATTTTTCTTACAGACCTGATTTGAGCGGCTCCGAGCGTATTATTCAGGGGAGACCCATGACCGGAAAAGCCTATGACTTTGCATCCAATAAACCCGCTGAGATATCCCTGGCGGAAAGCTTTGCGGATCGTTATGGAATGAGTATAGATGATGTCCTGGAATTTGATATCCAGGGTATCCCCGTCCTCGGGAGTGTGGTGAACATTCGTGATGTACAATGGAACAGTTTCCAGCCCAATTTTTTTATTCTCTTTCAGTCGGGGGTCCTGGAAGATGCGCCCAAGACGTTTTTGGCCTCCATCCCTCAAATGGAAGATGAAGAAAAGCTGACATTACAAAATGCCGTTGTTGCAAAATTTCCCAATATATCCATGATCGATGTGAGCCGTATGGTCGAAAACATCCTCACCATTACAGACCGCATCTCTTTTTCCATGAAATTCATGGCTTACATGTCCATTATCGCCGGATTGATCGTGATATTTTCCATTGCCAGGCAAGAGACCCAAAGCCGTTCGTGGGAAATCAATCTGCTCAAGGTCCTGGGCGCGGGATTTCGGGATGTCCGGTTAATCATCGTACTGGAGTTCGGGATACTGGGTTTTATGGCCGCATTCACGGCCCTGATACTCAGCATCCTCTCTTCCTATGCCATATCTTTTTATTACTTTGACAGGTTATGGTCACTCAGGATCGACTATGGTCTTTTTAGTTTGTTCGCCGTCACGGCAATCTGCGTCCTGACCGCTCTAACGGCCGCGGGAAAAATCATTAAACAAAAGCCCCTATCCATCCTTCAGGCGGTTTGAAAGAAGGGGTCTGCTCTTTACTCTTTTACATATCCTGTCATGAGTCAAGCGTAGACTTTACCCCTGATTGGGCCTGTGAGGTCTGCGGCTTATTGTTCATACGCCTCAGCCGTCGCTTCTCGGCGCCTTGCATCCGACACCTTGCTGGTTCTCAGGGTTCTTCCAAAATCCTAGGTTATTCTTATCTCTGGAGAAATCAGATGGTGGATTTGGGTTAATTACTTTGACTTGACAAAAGGCAACAGCAAAAATATTATACGCCGTTCGTATCTTTCACCCCCAAAATTAATTATCGATGCCTCGGTTTCCGACACATGGAGTTTTTATCAAATATTTTGATAATGCCGCCATTTCCAAGACCCTTTCGAGGCCAAGCGATCTCCGGCGGTTCTTTTACCGGGCCTTATAACATAAGTGATATTAAAGGTTTCGGTGCAACAGCCGTTAACGATTCCGCCTTGATGCAAGGCTGATATGGAGTTGCAGCGGAGCACAAGGGAGATCCGGAAAAATCCACTGCACATTCACTATTGATTAGCATAATTACAGACTTTATATAGAGTGTGGTTTCCACGCAAATGAGAGGACGGATACTGATGAAAAAACCTGATCTTTATACTGCCATCTTCTGGATAGTTTTAGGAATGTTCCTATCTGTCTACGCGTATACAAAATTAGGCATCGGAAAACTCCACGAACCCGGTCCCGGTCTCATGCCCTTTATCCTTGGCCTTCTTTTCAGTCTCCTTGCCCTTTTCGCTATGGCAGGAATCCTGAGAGGGAAGGAGCAACAAAACATATCAAAAAAAGAAGAATCGAATCAGGAAGGGGCCATTTATAAAAGAGTGATTCTGGTAGTAGTGGCGATGTTTGTATATGCCCTTCTGCTTGAGCCATTGGGATTTATCCTCACGACCCTTCTTACCATGACACTCCTCTTCAGGAGCGCGGGATTCGGGCGGTGGATTGTTGCTGCAACATATTCAGGAGTTGTTGTTTTGGTCACTTATTTTCTTTTTACCTTTCTTGGCGTCAGATTTCCCCCGGGTGTTTTCAGGGCACTGGGATTATATTGAAGGATATGCAAATGGAAATGTTTTCCGGACTCATCACAGGATTTCAAAGTATTCTACACCCGTCACTTCTCCTTTACTGCTTTATAGGAGTATTTGTGGGAACGCTAATAGGAGTGCTTCCCGGGATCGGACCAATCGGCGCCATGTCCATTCTGCTGCCATCCACCTTCGGGCTTACTCCGGCGGCTTCTATTATTATGCTGGCCGGCATCTACTACGGAGCCATGTACGGCGGCTCAACAACATCAATTCTTGTCAATATTCCCGGTGAGGCGGCATCCGTCATTACCTGTCTCGACGGCTATCA
>JAFGDF010000344.1 GCA_016932235.1 Deltaproteobacteria bacterium
AGACAATCCGCCAAAGGCGGATAAACACCGCGGAACCTGCCCCTGCGAAGGCAGGGGTGACATTTTGATGGTGGATCAGGGTGAACTAACCTGATCCGTTACAGAGTGGTAACGCAAGGAGAAATAATATGAACAGAACAAAAGTTACTATCGCGGAACTGCACTCAAAGAAAAAGGGTTCGCAGAAAATCAGCATGATTACAGCCTATGACTACCCGACAGCCAGTCTTGTTGACCAGGCAGGATTTGACACGATTCTGGTGGGTGACTCCCTTGGCATGGTGGTGCTCGGTTATGATTCAACCGTCCCTGTCACAATGGATGAGATGATTCACCATTGTAAAGCGGTCGTCCGGGGAGCAAAAAGCAGCCTTATAATCGGGGATATGCCCTTTATGTCCTATCATGTCAGTGTTGAACAGGCTGTTTCCAATGCCGGCAGGTTTATAAAGGAAGCCGGATGTGACAGTGTCAAGCTTGAAGGCGGCAGTGAGATGGCGCCGGTAGTGGATGCCGTTGTTAAGGCCGGCATCCCCGTGTGCGCGCATATCGGGCTCACGCCGCAGACCGCGACAAAACTCAGCGGGTTTAAGGTACAGGGCAAGGACGCGGAAAGCGCCAGGGAACTGATTAAATCAGCCAAGGACCTGGAATCTGCCGGCGCCTTCATGATCGTGATGGAATGCATTCCTGATCTGCTCGCAAAAAGAATAACAGATGACCTTAAGATACCCACCATCGGGATCGGCGCCGGAATCGATTGTGACGGTCAGGTCCTGGTGTATCATGACCTGGTCGGGTTATTCGAAAGATTCACGCCAAAGTTTGTAAAGCAGTACATAAACCTTTCACCCATGATAAAAGAGGCCTTGATCCGGTTCAGGACCGAAGTCGAGAACAGGAGCTTTCCGGGCCCGGAACATTCTTTTTCTATGAAAAAAGGTGAAGAGGAAAAGATTTGACAGGGGGATATGGCATGAATTTTTTAATAGTCGGGCCCGGCGCCATGGGCTGTCTGTTTGCGGCCAGCCTGAAAAAAGCGGGATACCCTGTTACGCTTCTGGATAATATTGAGGAAAGAGCACAAAAGATCAACGCGCAGGGGATCTTCGTTGAAGGAATAAAGGGGAAGTTTAACGTAAAGGTCCCTGCGGTCACAGGCGGCCCGGCTTTTATCCCGGACGCTGTTCTTATCTGCGTCAAATCAAACGACACAAGGGATGCCGGGCTCGCAGCCAAGCCCTGGACCGGACCCGGGACCTTGATCCTCACCCTCCAGAATGGAATAGGAAACATGGAGACTTTAAAAGAGATCTTCGGGAACAGGAAGGTCCTTGGCGGGGTAACGTCAGAGGGGGCCACACTCCTTGATTGGGGCAGGATAAGACACGCTGGAAGAGGAGAAACCATAATCGGTCCCGGAGGGATTTCGGATAATATACTTGAGAAAATCGTTACCGCCTATAACAGGGCCGGGTTTCAGACCAGATTAGAGGATGATGTCGAAAGCCTTCTATGGGGAAAGCTTATCATAAACGTGGGAATCAACGCGCTGGCAGCCATAACCAGATTAAAAAACGGATGCCTTCCCGATATACAGGGCACACGCCTGATAATGGAAAGAGCCGTATCGGAGGCGGTGGAGATTGCGGAGAAAAAAGGCATCGAACTTCCCTACCCCGATCCAATGGAAAGGGTCATCAATGTCTGCCGCTCGACATCGGGGAACATCGCGTCAATGCTCCAGGATGTTCTGAACAATAAAATCACCGAGATTGATTTTATCAACGGCGCAATTGTACGGGAAGGGAACGCCGTTGGAACCAACGCATATACGAATATGTTCCTCACATCGCTGGTTCAAAGCATCCAGGAAAGCTATGAAAAAAGGGTATAGAACCCAAGCAATTCACTTGTATCCATAAGTTTTCATTTTTTTGACTGGACTGTCGAACCATGTTATTTATGCCACCGTAAATATTTTTACGACAGGAGGCAAATAATGTTTGAGATATTAAGACGCGAAGAGATGGCACAGGGTTCCGTGATCTTAAATGAGATCAGCGCCATCCAGATCGCTAAAAAGGCTAAGCCCGGACAATTTGTTATCCTAAAAGCAAATGAAACAGGAGAGCGAATTCCCCTCACGATGGCTGATACGGATCCAAAAAAAGGAACGATCACCATCATATATCAGGTGGTGGGAAAATCCACCGCGCTTTTCAAAACATTACGGGTGGGAGATAAATTCCAGGATATAATCGGCCCTCTCGGAAAGCCGACTCACCTGGAAAAAATCGGCACCGTGGTATGTGTCGGAGGCGGTACGGGCGTCGCCGTAATTCATCCCATAACCCGGGGGCTGAAAGATATTGGAAATCATGTCATTGGGATTATCGGAGCGAGAACAAAAGACCTTATCATCCTTGAAGACAAGATGATCGCGGCTTCTCATGAACTCCATGTGTGCACGGATGACGGTTCTTATGGACATCATGGCTTTGTGACCGACAAGCTGAGGGAGATTCTCGAAAAAGAGGACGTGAAGCTTGTTGTTGGAATAGGCCCTGTTCCGATGATGAAATTTCTTTGTGAAGTCACAAAAGAATATGGGGTCAAGACTCTTGTGAGTCTCAACGCCATCATGGTCGATGGAACAGGGATGTGCGGATGCTGCCGGGTCAGTATTGGGGGGAAGACCAGATTTGCCTGTGTTGACGGCCCTGAATTTGACGGCCATCAGGTGGATTTTACTGAACTCACGCAGCGTCTTCAGGCCTATACTGAAGAGGAAGCGATCGCCTTGAATGAATATAAATGCAGTTGCAAGGCAGGCTGATTTAATGTCCCCAAACCTTTCCAAGGTTTAAAATACAGAAATTGTCTGCTGAATCGCGCTATTAAGTGAGAGGGAGGAAGGAATGGCAGAGAAAACAGAGAGAAAAGAAAAAATCCCGCGCCAGCCTATGCCAGAGCAAGAGCCTGAAATAAGAAGGCGAAATTTCAGGGAAGTCCCTGTCGGATACTCCGAAGAACTGGCCGTAAGAGAGGCCGAGAGATGTCTTCAGTGCAAACGGCCCACGTGCATGGACGGTTGTCCTGTCTCCGTTGACATACCCGGATTTATCAAACTGATAAAAGAAAGAGAGTTCACAAAATCAATCAGGAAGATATGGGAACGGAACGCGCTCCCCGCAGTATGCGGAAGAGTCTGCCCTCAGGAGATCCAGTGTGAGGGGAATTGCGTTCTCGGCAAAAACGGAGAACCTGTCGCCATAGGAAACCTGGAGAGATACGTCGCTGATCTTGAACGTAATCATGGAAAAGGTGCCCTCCCTCCAAAAGCTCCTCCAACAGGTAAAAAAGTGGCGGTTGTAGGTTCAGGGCCATCGGGCCTTACGGTTGCCGGGGACCTTATCCTGAAGGGTCATGACGTGACCATCTTTGAGGCTTTTCACAAGCCAGGAGGAGTGCTGGTCTATGGGATACCGGAATTCAGGCTTCCAAAGGAAATTGTATTTTCAGAGGTGAATTTTCTTGAAAGACTCGGCGTTAAGGTGGACTGCAATAAGGTCGTGGGAAGGATAGTTTCTCTTGAAGAACTTTTTGAAGAAGGCTACGATGCGATATACCTGGGTGTCGGGGCCGGGCTGCCCAGATTTATGGATATCCCGGGAGAAAACCTTATCGGAATTTACTCTGCTAATGAATACCTTACCAGGTCGAACCTCATGAAGGCGTATCTTTTCCCGGAATACGACACGCCGATCGCAAGGGGCAAAAATGTGGCCGTCTTCGGAGCCGGAAATGTAGCCATGGATTCAGCTCGAACGGCAATGCGCCTCGGCGCTGACACGGTTCGCATCATTTACAGGCGGTCGAGGGAAGAGATGCCCGCGCGTGCCGCTGAAATACATCATGCCGAAGAGGAAGGTATCGAATTTTACCTCCTCACATCACCTACGAGATTCATTGGGAACGAAAAAGGCCATGTGACCGGAATGGAATGTATCAGGATGGAACTTGGAGAACCCGATGAATCCGGAAGACGACGCCCTGTGCCGGTTGAAAACTCAAAGTTCAAACTGGAATGCGATCTTGCCGTTATAGCGGTCGGAGCGGGTCCAAACCCATTATTGACGCAGTCCGCGCAAGGCCTTAAACTCAATAAATGGGGTTATATCGAGGTCGATGAGGAAACCGGCAAGACCGGCAAGAAAGGGGTCTGGGCCGGCGGAGATATTGTTACGGGCTCGGCAACCGTCATCCTGGCCATGGGTGCTGGTAGAGTCGCGTCTGATTCAATCCATACATACCTGTCATTAGGATGGTAATAATACCCGCTTTAATAAAAATATTCATAATATTCGCTGTTATCCTCTCTCTAAACAGGTTGAGGCTTAACCTTGGGATATCCCTCTTGATAGGGGCCTTAATCCTCGGATCGTGGATGGGCATGGATTTTATGGCGATTTTAAAAAGCATTTTAACGAGCCTCACGCGCCTGCAGACTCTCTCCCTCGCGCTTATCGTATGGCTGATAATGGTCTTAAGCGGCCTTATGGAAAAAGGCGGAAATATGGACAGGCTTGTGAAAAGCTTTTCCAGTTTATCAAAGGATGGCAGAACCGTGGGTGCGGTCATGGCTGCTTTGATCGGACTGCTGCCCATGCCGGGAGGCGCGCTCTTCTCCGCTCCCATGGTGGAGGCGTCGATATCAGACGTTTCAATCACGGGGGAACAGAAAACAGCCGTTAATTATTGGTTCCGGCATATATGGGAATTCTGGTGGCCTCTTTATCCCGGCGTGATTCTGGCTATCGCTCTTCTGGAAGTAACGGCTCTATATTTCATGGCCATGATGATCTCCGTTACACTGATATCAATCCTGGCTGGAATATTATTTATTCTCAGGCCCATGGGTAAGTTGGAAATCCATGAGAAAGCTGAATTCTCATGGTTGGGGATAAGATATTTTATCCAGGAGCTGATTCCAATACTTATCGTCGTTTTCTTTATCTTTGCGATAACCATCGCTGTAAATCTCCTGGGCCGGTTCGGGGTTGATTTTAGAATAGACTCAGGCCTCGCGGTGCTTCCCGGACTGATTATCGCCATTGCATGGGTCTGCCGTTACAATAATATATCGGCAAAGGAGATTAAAACCGCCGTACTGAAGAAAAACGCCTGGTCAATGGTTTTCCTGATTCTCTCCATAATGGCCTTTAAAAATGTGATGTCGGACAGCCAGGCTGTCTTGCAGATCAGAAATGATATGGTAACCTACGGGATCCCGTTAATCCTGGTTATAATGTTGATGCCCTTCCTGTCAGGGTTAATTATGGGGATCGCGGTGGGATTTGTAGGTGTCAGCTTTCCGCTTATCATCCCGATGTTCCAGACTCCAGACCTCCTAAACTATCTTTCCACTGCCGGTCTCGCGTACACATTCGGATATATGGGCATGCTTTTATCGCCTGTGCATCTCTGTTTTTTGGTTTCGAAGGACTATTACAATGCAAGTTTGCTCAACACTTATCCGCACATAATCCGGCCGGCGATTGCGGTTATGTCGATCTCCGTCCTGTGCTATTCCTTTTTAAAACTATTTTAAGGGTAAAATTATGGAAGAAAAAGTGACAATAACAATTGATGGAAAAAGATTCGAGATGCCCATAATAACGGGGACGGAAGGCGAAAGGGCCATTGATATCTCAAAACTGCGCAAAGAGACCGGGCTAATAACCCTCGATCCCGGATTTGTTAACACAGGAAGCTGTATCAGCAACATCACCTTTATGGATGGGGAAAAGGGAATCCTGCGGTACAGGGGAATCCCTGTGGAGCAACTGGCTGAAAAATCCACATTCGTCGAAACCGCCTTCCTGTTGATAAACGGCAGTCTCCCAACCAGGTCTGATTTAAATCGTTTTTCAGTACTCTTAAATGATCATTCCCTTGTCCATGAGGATATGCGCCATTTTTTTGATAATTTTCCGCGGGGGGCCCACCCCATGGGAATTCTGTCCTCGATGGTCAATGCCCTTAGGGCCTTCTATCCGGAAATCCCCGAACGATCGGAGGAAGAGGAGATAAACATTACCGTTACAAGGCTGCTTTCCAAAGTGCGAACCATGGCGGCGATGTCATTCAGGATTTCCAGGGGGCATAGAGTTGTTTATCCCCGGCAGGAGTTTACCTACGCGGCGAATTTCCTTAACATGATGTTTGATACTCCTGTCAGGCCCTACCAGGTCGATGAAGATCTTGTTCGCGCGCTTAACGTGTTCTGGATTCTTCATGCGGATCATGAACAAAATTGCTCGACCGCCGCCGTCCGTCTGGTTGGGAGCGCCAGGGTCAACCTTTATGCCGCGATTTCAGCCGGTATATGCGCGCTCTGGGGTCCGTTGCATGGCGGGGCGAATCAGGCTGTTATCGAAATGCTCAACGATATACTTGAAAGCGGAGGGGACGTAAAACCCTTTCTGGCCAGAGCAGGCGACAGAAATGATCCCTTCAGACTCATGGGCTTTGGGCACCGTGTCTATAAGACATTTGATCCCAGAGGCAAGATCATGAAACGGCTGTGCCATGACCTCCTTAATAAACTCAATCAGAAGGATCCGCTACTGGACATAGCGCTCAACCTTGAAGAAGCTGCGCTAAAAGACCCCTATTGCATTGATCACAATCTCTATCCCAACCTGGACTTCTATGCCGGTATCATGCTCCGGGCAATAGGCATTCCCCTTAACATGTTTACGGTATTGTTCGCTATCGGAAGGCTGCCGGGATGGATCAGCCAGTGGAAGGAAAGTATCGAGGACGCCAACTGGAAGCTCTACAGACCCAGACAGATATACAACGGCGAAAATGTCAGGGATTATATCCCCATCGATGAAAGAAAATAGTTTTTTACCTGAGGAGGATGATGAAACTCGATTCTTTAATGGATATGGACGCCCACGAGCTTCGAAATTACCTGGAATTCGTTCTCTGGCACTACAGGGTTGTTGACGCCTTCTGGTTCATTTACGTCTCCGAACAGTTTGATCTTTCAACAGCGGAAAAGATCAATGAAAAGGTGTGGGGCCGTGTCGGTGGAATGGCCGCCGGTGATTTGATCTCAAGATTCCATATCAGGGAAAAGGGGCTCAAAGGATTTGTAAAGACTCTTAAATTATTCCCATGGCATATTATTGCCGGTTTTCAGATAGAAGAGCATGATAATGAGGTGATAATATCCGTTCCATCATGCCCTCCTCAGGTGGCAAGGTTAAAACGCGGTCTCGGCGAATATGTCTGCAAAGAGATGCACAGAAAGGAGTTCCTTGGTATCGTCAATGCGATCGACGAGCGAATCCGCGTGGAATGCCTCTTCGCGCCCCCGGATCCGCATCCGGATGATCTGTTCTGCAAATGGCGATTTTATATCGATTAGCAACCGCCGGACGCTGTCCTGCTTTCGGCTCCCGATGGCACAATTCTTGAATGTTTTTTCCTGATACCTGTTCTTTATGTCAAATCATTTCCACTAATGTCCGGTCAGGAAATTGCAGTTGTCATTAAGCCCTGCAGGACAAGGGGGTCTCTTTTCAGCTTCTCCGCCCAAATACCTCATGCGCCGATAATCGCCCCCATCCAGGGAAACAGGGCGACTGAGAACAGGCACAAAAGAAGATGGTATTTCATGGCGCCATGCTTCGTGGGGCTCCCCCAATGTGCGCAGTATATAGGTGCCGTTCCAGGAACTGAGGTGATATGGCGGAGAAGCTGAAAAGAGACC
>JAFGDF010000345.1 GCA_016932235.1 Deltaproteobacteria bacterium
CCGTGGCCGCCATGAATCATAACCATCCCGAAACCGCATTTCTTCGCCCATGCGGCTGCATTTCCATAGGCCTCAATGGTCTCCAGAATGACGTCAACAGGCATCTCCTCCACCTCAAGCCCATAGGAGTTAATGCAGGCAACAGGCCCGTACAGAGGCGCGCCTTTCTTGTGAGAAGTAACGGCGTACATGCCGGAGTGCTGTAATTCCGCGGAAGCTACAGCGCCATGACGGCTGATGGCATTAGCCAGAGCGGACAACGGAGCAAGATTCAAAGGATTATCAAAAGCAATATTAATATGCCCTCCCATACCTCGCTTCGAGTCAACTATGCACTGGCCAACTGTGACGTTGGCGGCGCCTCCCATGGCCTTCATCTCATAATATGCGCAGGATTCGGGTACAGGGAAACCATCCGGGGTAACATCCAGAACTCCGGTAGGGGCCCCGAATAGCCTGTTACGAAAAATGGTGTTACAGAGCTGTATAGGGGTAAAAAGATTAGGATATTTAATCTCGCTCATAATTATGTTGCACGCCGCGCTACACGCGTCCATGCCCTCCTTTCCCGTATAAAATGCGTTTTTTCAATAATACCGCAACACTGCATGGTTATCAAGCCTAAATAAAATATTGTATTCATTCTTGTCTTTAACCTTTGTTTTTCATTTTATCCGTTTTTTATAAAGAGATTGACATCCCGACATATTTTCACTTATTGTAAAAGACCTGATTAGATGGATTTATATATTCTAAAAGGGATTCAGGATATGATATGAGTTAAGGATATCAATCTGGTGATACAACTAATCAGCAGTTTTTCTTACCATGCCCCCGTAGCTCAGGTGGATAGAGCACCAGATTCCTAATCTGGGTGTCGTGCGTTCGAGTCGCGCCGGGGGCATTCCCTTTGGACTAAGATAGTTTCTCGCGATTTTTGTTTGACAATAAATAAATAAATCATTAGTATTTAGGTTTATAATTTCGGAGGGGAATATGTACGCAGTGATACAGACCGGGGGCAAACAGTATAGAGTAACACCCGGTGAAGAAATAAAAGTAGAAAGACTTTTCGGGAAAATCGGTGATAATGTTATCTTTAACAAGGTGCTCTTGACCTCTGATGGTGAAAATATTGACTTTGGAAAACCCTTTCTTGAAAACACAAAGGTCATGGGACTTATTACCCGTCATGATAAAAGCAGAAAAGTTATAGTATTTAAATATAAACGCAGGAAGGGTTACAGGAAGAAACAGGGACACAGACAGGATTACACATCCGTAAAAGTTGAAAAAATAGAAATCAACTAACGAAAAGTTCATTTTTGTAAATTTTTCTAATAATTTACTGGAGAGGACCAGTCGAATTACGAAGCGGGGATTACATCATGGCACATAAAAAGGCAGGCGGAAGTTCCAGGAACGGCAGAGACAGCGCCGGCCAGAGATATGGAATAAAGCGATACGCGGGGCAAAAAGTGCGCGCCGGGAACATACTCATCAGACAAAAAGGGACCAGTATCCATCCTGGGGAAAATGTAGGCATTGGAAGAGACTACACAATTTTTGCGAAGATTGACGGCATTGTGGCCTATGAAAATTTCGCAAAAAAACGGAAAAGAGTGAGTGTTTACGCTGAATAGTATTTTTCAATCTTTTCATCTCCTGAGGGAAAGATGGGTTTTCTAGATGAAGCCGTAATTTCAGTTAGCTCAGGAGATGGGGGAAAGGGTTGCGTTAGCTTCCGCCGGGAAAGATTTATTCCAAAAGGTGGCCCTGACGGCGGAGACGGCGGAGACGGCGGTAATATAATCATTAAGGCCTCAAACAGGCTCAATTCCTTGTCTCATTTCAGATCACGTAAACAGTTCCGCAGTCAGAATGGACAGCCGGGCAAGAGCAGGGATAAAAAGGGAAAAGATGGTGCCGATATTATTATTAAAGTCCCTCTGGGTACCATAATTCATGATAATGATACCGGCGAAATCATTGTGGATCTTATTAAGGATGATGATGAGATATTGATCTTAACAGGAGGCTCCGGAGGAAAAGGTAACAAACACTTCGCTTCCTCTACCAACAGGGCGCCGCGGTTCGCCCAGAAAGGTCTTCCCGGTCAAGAAAAATCCCTGAAATTGTCCTTGAAACACCTCGCTGATATAGGGCTCATCGGGCTTCCGAACAGCGGCAAATCAACTCTTTTATCCCGCCTTTCAATGGCGCATCCCAGGATTGATAATTATCCCTTCACGACTACTACCCCGAATCTGGGTGTTATTAAATTCGATGACGAAAAGGAACTTACAATCGCAGATATTCCCGGGCTTATTGAAGGAGCAAGTAAAGGACGGGGACTCGGTCATCGTTTTTTGAGGCATATTGAACGCACGTCATTTCTGTTGCATATCATTGATGTTACTTTTATACCTGATAATGGAATCCTCGGCGATATTCAAATCCTTCTGACCGAATTGGAGAAATATAATAAATCGCTCATTGAAAAGGATCAAATCGTTCTCATAAATAAAATGGACATACACACGCCTGAGCACAGGAATATCAAGGACATCAAAAGGGCTCTCGATCATATCGGCATGAAATCATTAGCCATATCAGCCTTAACCGGTGAAGGCATCGATAACCTAAAAAATATCCTTGAAAAATATTTTTTCATTGAACCTAAGCACTTATGGGGGAAATCCTTTTGAGATTAGGGATACTCGGAGGCACCTTCGATCCGGTCCACTTTGGCCACCTACGCCTCGCAGAAGAAACTCGTGAACATTTGGATCTGGAGCAGGTATTCCTTGTCCCTGGCGCTTTACCTCCACACAAAAGACAGGAACCGATTACACCCTTTGAATACCGGTTGAAAATGGTGGAAATTGCCGTAAAAGAAACTCCTCATCTCAACGTGCTGGACCTTGAAGGACAGCGTCTGGGTTATTCCTATACCATTGAAACATTGAGGGAAATACATTCCAAATTCAGACAGCTCTCGCATCTTTTTTTCATAATCGGAATCGATGCATTCCTGGAAATAAAGACATGGAAAGATTATAAACAGCTCTTTCAATATGCGCATTTCGCGGTTATTAACCGGCCTGGCTATTCAACTCAAAAACTAGACTTTTTAATCTACTCACTTGGGGCCGGGTTTGAAAAAACCGGCGATAATACTTTTAAGAATCAGACAGGAAACCTTCTTATGCACATGAAAACATCCTTAATGGATATATCATCTACACGTATCCGAAATCTTGTAGAAGAGGGAAAATCCATAAGATTCCTTGTCCCGGACCCGATAATCGCGTATATTAATGAAAAGGGATTATACAGAATAAATGAAAACATTAGATAAGGCCCTGTTAGCTTCAAAGCTTATTAAGGAACGCAAAGCAATTGATCCCGTGCTGTTCGAGGTTGCCAAGTTATCTTCGATAACTGATTATTTCCTCATCGCCAGCGGGAACTCGAGCCGGCAGGTTCAGGCAATCAGTCGGCATCTGGCAAGGAGAATGCGTGAAAAGGGATACAAGGCCTACGGGATTGAAGGAGAAAACGAAGGGCAGTGGATACTTATGGATTACGGGGATCTGGTCATACATATCTTTTTTAATCCTGTGAGGGAATTTTATAATCTGGAGGGACTCTGGATAGAAGCCCCCAGGATAGAAATCGGCAAGAATGAAAAAATCAATACCGCTTAGGCGAATATCTCTCCTCGTCCTGGTTCTTATTTTTATAATTACTCCAGGACGGTATAAGTCTTTTGCACTCTCCATAAATGAAGAAAAAGAGCTGGGCCAAAAATTTCTTGATCAGATAAGAAACACCTTTGAGCTTGAATATGACGATTTTGTGAATGAATATATTAATGAACTCGGAGAATATCTGACCTCATTCCTTGATACAATCCATTTCCCTTTTCATTTTTATGTTATTAAAGACAATAATCTTAATGCCTTTGCAGCGCCGGGAGGACATATCTTCCTCTTTAGCGGTATGATTGAATCGCTGGATGAGATTGATGAACTTGCCGCAATAATATGCCATGAACTGGCGCATATATCCGAAAGGCATCTGTCAAATCGTATTGAACAGAGTAAAAAAATAGGGTTTGCTACATTGGCTGGTGTATTGGCCGGTTCACTGATCGGTGGTAAAGCCGCGGAAGCTATCATAACAGGTACTATAGCGGCAGGAGTCCAGAAACAACTGAGCTTCAGCCGGGAAGATGAGCGGCAGGCGGACCAACTGGGCTTCAGATACATGGCTGACGCCGGGTTTAATCCTGGGAAGATGGCGACTGTTTTAAAAAAGATACAGGAAGGGAATTATATCGGCTCCAAAAGTATCACTCCATACCTGCTTACACATCCTGGTGGTTCCGAAAGAATGTCAAATATCGACTCCATGATGACGGATTTCTTGCCAAACCCGGCAAACAAACCACCGGAAAAATACCAAAACCGGTTTCCTGTTTTTAAAACCATTCTGAAGGGGAAAAAAGAAGACCATCAGGATTCCATCAATTTTTTTAACAGACAACTTGATAAAAATCCTGACGATGCACTAGCCAACCTGGGGCTTGGTATTGTATATATGGAAAAAGCTGATTACGAAGCTTCTATTGATCATTTTGAAAGGGCCCTTGCGGCCGATGGGGATCGTCTGATTATTTATAGATATCTCGGTCAATCATATCAGCTCATGGGCAAAGACCTCAGAGCCATTGAAATATTCGACAGGGCCTTAGGCATAGAAAGGAACGATAAATCATCTCTCTACATGCAGGCACTGTCATTTCAGAACATCGGCGAATATCCCAAGTCTATTCAGATCCTGGAAAGATTGAGTTTCTTAAAGCCGGTAAAAAACGACGTCTTTTATAATCTTGGAATCTCCTACGGGAGATACGGCCAACTGGATCTGGCTCACTACAATTTCGGAATATTTTTCCAGAGAGAGTCAGAGAAAGAAAAGGCAAAATTCCATTTTGATAAAGCTGTCGAACTTTCGAAAGGGAATCCTTCATTGCTTAAACGTATAGAAGATGCCCGGGAAAGTCAGCGCTAGGAGTCTGTGTCGAACTTTGCACGATAATTGGCACATCTCTGTTTTCAACGTCAAACGGATCAGGATCAACCTTTTCCGTGTGGATCACCAATGTCTGGTTAGGAAATTGCAGTTATCATTAAGCCCTGCAGGACAAGGGGGTCTCTTTTCAGCTTCTCCGCCCAAATACCTCATGTGCCGGTAACCGCCCCCATCCAGGGAAACAGGGCGACTGAGAACAGGCACAAAAGAAAATGGTATTTCATGGAGCCCTGCTTCGTGGGGCTCCCCCAATGTGCGCAGTATATAGGTGCCGTTCCAGGAACTGAGGTGATATGGCGGAGAAGCTGAAAAGAGACC
>JAFGDF010000346.1 GCA_016932235.1 Deltaproteobacteria bacterium
CCCTTTGATGATGCCAGTCTGGCAGTATCAGCGGCAAGTTCATAATATATGGTTGGTTCGGTATACGTATAGGATATAGTCAATGAACCTGTTGCCTTTGCTTCATCAACAAGCATGGAAGGTGAAAAAGATTCACCCCATATTCTGTTCTGGTCAGCCGGCATCTGAGAGATATCGGCGTTTTGACAAAAACTGCATTTTAGATTGCATCCAGGGGTGGCTATGGAGTAGGAAAGGCTGCCCGGAAAAAAGTGGAAAAGGGGTTTTTTCTCTATAGGATCCACATGTCTGGCAATGATTTTATCATAAGACAGGGATATTAGGATTCCATCCCGGTTTTCCCTCACGCCGCAAATCCCCTTAAGCCCGTTTTTCAGCAGGCATCGGTGGTTACACAGAGCGCATTTCACCCATTTATTATCAAGTTTTTCATATAGATAGGCTTCTTTCATGAAATGTATCCTTTTCATTGCTTATAGTTCCCCTGTTAGTTACTCCTCCTGCAATGGAGTGTCCGGTACTTTTCAGGCGTACTTTTAAAGGGATGTTTTCCGTCTTGAATCTATACTCAATTCTTACTGAAAGTCCAAGGAATGATCCAATAGGCAGGGAATTGATTGACCATCCCGGGATGAACCCTGAAAGCCGGCTTATAGATCGGGGCACGAGCTTTTCACTGCACCAGGCTATAGGGGAGGTTCCATAAATCGATCTGATATAGGATTTAAGTTCCCACAGGTTATATAACCTCAGACTCCTGATAAATGTCTCATGAAATATTCCCTCTATCTTGCTGCAGAGACAGTACCAGGAAATATTGTTTAAAACACAGATAAAGACCTTCCTTTTTGCGACTCTCCCGGCTTCTCTAAGTGCCTTTATAGGGTCATCAAGGAATTCCAGGGTGTTGATCAGCACGGCCACGTCAAATTCATTGTCATCAAAGGGGAGATCTTCGGCCTGTCCCTTTTTCAGGAGACAACTATTGCCGAGACGTTTTCTCGCGATATTTATCATGTAGGGAGAGGCGTCCAGCCCGGTGATATCCAGGCCCAACTTGTTGAAAAATAACAGGTTATTGCCCGAACCACAGCCTATATCGAGAATTCTTTCGCGGTGTAACGGTTGAACAAGTCTGGGGAAGGTATCTTCGATAAATTGATCCATTGCCTTCCCTTTCGGGCCTTTTCGCCAGGATTCATACAGGTTGAAAGTATGATTATCTATGATTATTCCCATTGCTGGACCCGGTTTTGTGGTCTAAAATTTTAATTTTCATCTCGAATACGGAGATATACGGATTCAAATTCCTGCCAGATCCTCATCCCGATACGGTTCTGGGTCCCCACAACTTCATGGAGCACATCCTTATCAGTCAGGGGATTGATTAGAACCGCCCTTAAAACCACGATATTTTGAGGACGGTAACGTGTCGATTCGAGCGTGGTCCTTGAGACGAAAGTTGTATCATCTTTCCTTATTTCCCTGTGAAGTTTGACATTAAGGCTGTTTATGAGCTGGTTTACTTTCCTGATCTTTATCTCAGCTTTCTTTCTTTTCCCCTTTTCTTTTGATGAGGATAAAACATCTTTCCATGTTGAAAGCTGTTCACGGACTGTTTCGGGGATAAATCGGTAATTAAGGATAAATAGCTGGGGAATGTTCAAGGTCTCAAAATTTCCACAATGGTCAAGGATGCTTCTCAGGTAATCGGTGGCTTCCCTTGCTTGCCTGAATAGAAGGCCGTATCCTTTCCTTCCTATGATCTTTAAGGACGCCCATGGTTTCAGACAGGCGAAGGGTCTTGATCCCTCAATAGTGAAACGACCGGTATCAACAGAATTTCTGCGGATGATATAATTTGATGAATGGCGTATCAGGCTGAGATCCTTTTCGCTTCGGAACAGGATCAACCCCATGGACATGGGGCAGAAAAGCAGCTTATGGGCATCGATTGAAACTGAATCGGCCCTTTCTATGCCTTTAAACAAAGAGCGATATTCATCTACAAGGAGTGCAGGCCCTCCCCAGCAGGCGTCCACATGGAAATGGGTCCCTGTTTCGTTACAGATCTTACTCAATGCATCAAGATCATCTATATTCCCGGTTTCCGTCGTACCTGCGATACCGATGACGGATATGATCTTGGTCCTTTCATCATCTCTGCCTTCTTCAAGCTGTTTTATCTTCCGACGAAGCTTGCCGATATCTATCCTGTTGTTCCCGTCAACCGGTATATTTATTACATTGGATTCCCCGATTCCCAGCAGATTTGCGGACTTGGTGATGGAATAATGTCCTCTTGTCGAAACAAGGATAACACTCCTTGTGTACCCGTAATATCGAAGGGCCTGATCACTTCCTGCAATGCGAAGACCGGGGAAATCCCCGTCAGGGGGAAAGGCCTTTTCCCTGGCGACCATCAGGGCGGTTACATTCGAAAGTGTTCCATCCGAGGTTACATTACCCAGGGCTACCCTTGGATTGTGGATATTCTTCGTATAAAAACTCTCTTTCCTGTTAAAGATCAGATTATGGAGCCAGGCAACAAGTTCCCTTTCAACGAAACTGGAAGCCTTTGCCGTTTCAATCTTCACCTGGTTCTGATTCAGGGCCGCTATGATCATCTCCAGCAGGATCATGAAATAGGGTATTGCGCTGGTCATATGGCCGATATAATATGGATTCCCAACCTTGACGGAATGCCTGATCACCTTTGATTTGATCTCCGACAGGACATCCCTTATCAGAAGGGGACTGTCCGGTATGGAGATCTCGTTAAAGATATCACTGAGTTCAGGCAATGTAATGCTGCTGTGAATTCCTCCCTTTTCCTGGAAAAATTCGTGGATCATCTCGAGCAGGTCATGGCCGAATTCAACGAATTTATCAGGTGAATCCGGCATGATAAAGAGTTTTTTCAGATATTCCAGGTTGGATTTTATCCTTTTATCTGATTCGTTCATCTTTTACCGCCTATAAGTTATGAAGCTCCTCGTGAAGATATCTCAGGTTATCGATGTCATCCTCTGTTATCCTATCTCCTTTCTTTTTAAGAAGCTTTTTAAGATTGCCCAGCTCTTTTTCCAGATCGATAATTATATTCATGGATGTCTGAAGCAAATCTGCAGGGGGCTCTTCAATCCGGCCGGGTTCAACGGCGATCTCCCTTGGTTTCAGGATAAGCTTCTCCTTCCATTCGGGAATATGACTCTCCATCTGGAATTTTTCCCTTATCTTATCGGCCAGGGTTTCGCTTGAAACGGGTTCTCCGTGAACAATGAACACGCGCGGATGGGATTCCGTGAAATGACTGAGCCACTCCAGAAGATCTTTCTGGTCGGCGTGGGCTGAAAAGCCACCGATAGTGTGAATCTTGGCCCTGACAGTGATATTTTCTCGGAAGATCTTAACCATCTTGGCCCCTTCAACGATCTTTCTCCCTGTGGTTCCATTGGCCTGAAAACCTACCAGAACAATGCTTGCACCTGCTCTCCAGAGATTATGTTTAAGGTGGTGTTTGATCCGGCCGGCAGTACACATCCCGTTTCCGGCAATAACAATTCCAGGACCTGTCCTTTCATTGATCGCCATGGATTCCTTTGTCGAGGGAGTAAAATGGAGATTGGGCATATTAAAGGGATCAAATCCCTGATTGACGATTGCCATTGCCTCCTGATCATAATACTTCTTATTCTTTCGGAATATTTCCGTAGCCTTTATGGCCAGTGGGCTGTCCAGATATATGGGGATATCGGCAAGATCACCGTTTCTATAAAACTCACCCAGTACATATAATAGCTCCTGGGTCCTCTCCACGGCAAAGGCGGGGATGATAACCTTTTCCCCGTTGGAGACAGCGTATTTTATTGCCTCCAGGAGTTCGTTTTTACTCTCTTCAAATGATCGATGAAGACGATTGCCATAGGTTGATTCAATAAAAAGGTAATCCGCATCAAAGATTTCATGGGGGTCTTTTACTATAAGCTGATTCTGTTTTCCGATATCTCCGGAAAACACGATTTTTATCTCCTGGTCCGATTCTTTTATCCACAATTCCAGGATTGATGATCCGAGAATGTGGCCCGCATTTCTCAGTCTCGCCCTTATTCCGGGCTCAACATCGATAATATTGTCCCTTTCGACCGGGGAAAAATATTTCAGGCTTTCCTCCGCGTCAGGTGTAGTATAGAGGGGCAGGACATCTTTTCCTGACTGCCGTTTATTCTTTCGTGTCTGCCATTCCGCATCGGTCTCCTGAATATGGGCGGAATCAAGGAGCATGATTTCACAAAGCTCGGCAGTGGGGGGAGATGTGATTATCCTCCCTCTAAAACCATCCTTCACGAGTTTCGGTATCCTTCCGCTGTGATCGATATGAGCGTGGGTCAAAAAAAGGGTGTTGATCTCTTTCGGTTCAAAACCCCAGTCCGTCCAGTTGCGGCTTTCCATCTGTTTCCCGCCCTGAAACAGTCCGCAATCCACCAGGACCTTCTTGCCCTGGGGGCTTTCGACTAAGTAATTGGAGCCTGTAACCGATCCGGCTCCACCCAAGCAGGTTACTTTTATCATATCATTTTCCTTTCCGTTTTGAATGCTTGCCCTGTTAAATTCATGTAGTTACAGCGATAGCGTATTTAACTGGGGCGACTTCGCGGTTCCACCTTTAATCCACTACTCCTTTACTTCTCTACTCCCTTAATCCCTTAATCCCTTGATCCTGAATTTTGAATTTTGAACCTTGAATCTTTGAATTCATCGCCGCCGGCACCAAAAAGACCAAAAAGACCAGACAGACGAAATAGACCAAATAGACCAAATGAACGTTCTCAACGTCCTTCGCGCCTCTGCGGTTCCATCTTTCTGAGCGACGAAGTCGCGTTATATAAAATCTCGTGAGAGATTTTATTCAGATCTAATGGGATATCGATAATATTCTCCCTTATAATTTTTTATTATCAATTCATCTCCTTCTCTTCCACAAATATATTCCGGAGTAACCGGGATCTTTCCCCCTCCATGGGGCAGATCGATCATGAATCTGGGAATGGCAAGACCCGAGATGTTCCCCTGCAAATATTCCATGATCTCGATGCCTTTTTTTAAGGGAGTCCAGAAGTGCGAGGTCCCCTTTACGAGATCCGGCTGAAACAGGTAATATGGTTTTACGCGTATTGCAAGGAGTTTTTGCATTAGTTCTTTAATTGTTTTTGCATCATCGTTAATCCCTTTAAGCAAAACCGTCTGGCACCCTATGGGGATACCTGCATCCGCGATCAGTGAACAGGCCAGGGAGGACTGCGGAGTAACCTCGGAAGGATGATTGAAGTGGGTATTGATAAATAACGGATGGAATCCTTTTAGCATGCCGACAAGTTCCGGAGTAACCCGCTGGGGCAGTGTGCATGGGATCCTTGTGCCGATACGGATGATCTCCACATGGGGTATTGACCGCAGTTCCCCGAGTATTTGAAAAATGGAGCTGTCGCTTAGTAAAAGAGGATCTCCGCCCGACAGGAGCACATCTCTGATCTTTTTTTGCGTTCTGATATACGCGATTCCTTCCCGTATCGTCTCTTTAGTTGCCATGGAAGGATTTCCGACTTTTCTTTTCCTGTTACAGAACCTGCAATAGACCGCACAGAGGCTTGAGACGAGTAGAAGGACCCTGTCAGGGTATTTGTGGGTAAGACCCGGAACAGGAGAAAACCCTTCCTCATTCAGTGGATCTGTCCACCCGTCAGAGGACATAATCTCACGGATATCCGGTATCACCTGTTTCCTGATCGCGTCACCTCCATTTTTGATTAATCCAAGGTAATAGGAATTGATCCGCATTGGATATATGGAGGTGACATCCCGAATGTCATTATTATCTATATCTGAAAATGCGGATAATCCATCCGGAGTGGTGACGCTCTCAGAAAGGATCTTTTCCCATGGCTGAAGGGAATTCTTAAATTCCAGCTTGGCAATCACAATTGGTGCTCTCCATATAAACCAATAACCAATATCATTTTCCCGATTGACATTAGTGAATTATCACGCATTTTGCAAGCCCTTAACGCCCTTATGTTTGCTTTCCTAATCCCCAACTCCCTTAATCATCGTTAATCAATCAGCCAGTCCTGTGAAAAAAATATTTACAGAGCGACAAAGTCGCGTTATATAAAATTTTATATAAAATTTATGAGGGATATCATGGATCTATTAGAAGCGATTAAGGAGCGAAGGAGCACCAGAGGCTTCCTTGATAAACCCGTTGACAGGGCTGCACTGGAGCGGTTGTTATCTTTCGCCATCCAGGCGCCCTCAGCCATAAATCTTCAGCCATGGGAGTTTATTGTGGTCTCAGGGCAGGAGCGAAAAAGATTAAGTAAACTGCTGGTAAAGAGGATGAGGGAAAGAAATATCTCCTGTGGCCCTGGGACAAGTGAAAGATTGCCGGAATATTTTATGGACCGCCAGAGAGGCCTCCTCAATACGATGATGCCCGGGATCCCCGAAGGCATTCCTTTCCAGGACTTCATTAACGA
>JAFGDF010000347.1 GCA_016932235.1 Deltaproteobacteria bacterium
TTATGAGGATTTAAAATATCATAATATGACTATTTGATGAAAATATACAATTTATTGGAATTTATTAACACAATTTTATGCATTAATCATCTATAAACATAAAAGTAATATGACATGATTTGAAGGTTTACCGGTATGCACGGACCTGGCTGAGGCGCCGGATTACCAGGAGTACTTATTTGGATTTTCCGAAATAGGTTGAATTTTTTTTCGGCTAATGATATACGACGCAACTTGATAGCATTTTAACTGAAGAACCCTCGTCTATAAGACGAGGTATTATCAAGCCAGTTGATTGCAATCAACTGCTTGTCATCCTGCGTCTTGATCGCAGGATCCAGGATATCAGGATAAACATATGGATTCTGTGCTCAAGCCACAGAATGACGGAAAATATATTACTATATCGTTTTGAAATACTTACAGCAGTCTGTCGGCCAAAGTCCGACAGACTGCTAGTTTTAACTTAATTTAATAACGGGACAAGGAGTATAAATATGATCCATGCTGAAGACCTGGTTAAATACTATAATGATCTATGCGCAGTGGATCACATCAGTTTTGATATTCAAAAAGGTGAAATAGTGGGGCTTTTAGGCCCTAACGGAGCCGGAAAGACCACCACGTTAAGGATGCTCACGGGTTATCTCATGCCGACGTCAGGGTCTATCCTTGTCGGTGATTATAATATCAACGAAAATCCTCTGGAGATAAAAAAGATGCTGGGCTATCTCCCGGAATCCGCTCCCCTGTACCATGACATGCTTGTATATGATTATCTCAATTATGTGGCCGATATACGCGAACTCGATTCCGGTAAAAAGAGATCAAGGATAAGAGAACTCGCAGACCTGTGTGGCATAGGTGAAGTAATGCATCAAACTATTGGTGAGCTGTCCAAAGGCTACAAGCAACGAGTAGGTCTCGCCCACGCCATGATGAACGACCCTGAAATACTCGTTCTGGATGAGCCGACGTCCGGTCTTGACCCCAATCAAATCATAGAAATCAGGGACATAATAAAAGAGATCGGAAAAGAGAAGACAATAATACTGTCAACACACATCCTAAGCGAAGCTGAAGCGACATGCGACCGCATGATGATTATCAATAACGGCAAGATAGTCGCTGACGACAGCACAGAGGTGCTGAAAGAATCCGCCGGTGGGGAAGCTCTTATAAAAATCACGCTGAAAAATACTGACTTCGCAGCCGCGAAAGCTGAATTTGAAGGAATAGACGGCGTTACTGAGATCACGGGTGATGATACAATCGACGGGCATACTAAGCTTACATTGAAAAGCCGTTCAAATGTTGATATCCGGGAAGAGATTTATAATCATATAAAACAGAGTGACTGGGTGCTTTTGGAACTGTTCCAGGAGACCCGCACGCTGGAAACCGTCTTTAGAGAGCTAACCAAGGAGTAATGACATGCATCAGGTTTTTCATATTTTCAAAAAGGAATACAAATCTTATTTCGTGTCTCCTATCGCTTATATTGTAATATCGATTTTTCTTCTGGTAAACGGGTGGTTTTTTTTCTCGACTTTTTTTATATACAGTCAAGCAACACTTAGAAGCTTTTTCAACCTTCTTCCGATTGTCTTCTCATTTTTTGTCCCCGCAGTAACTATGAGGTTGTTTTCTGAAGAACTGAATATAGGTTCCTATGAGGTCCTGATCACGATGCCCGTTACGGCTAACACGATAATATTGGGTAAATTTCTCGCTGCCGTTGCGTTCATCGCTTCAATGCTGGTGCCGACACTGGCTTACGCAATAACGGTATCCATTTTAGGGCAACTGGACTGGGGACCCGTCATAGGTGGATATATAGGAGCTATCCTTTTGGGAGCTTCATTTTCGGCAATAGGAATCTTTGCCTCGTCCCTGACTCGCAACCAGATTATCGCCTTTATCATCGGTATGGCGATCTGTTTCGGCCTGACGATAATAAATCACCTTTCATTTCTACTCCCCAGGTCCATCCTGGAAGTCCTTGTGTATATCGGGACGGGTTATCATTTTCAGAACATATCAAAAGGTGTCATAGACTCACGCGATATCATATACTTTGCCAGTTTGTGCTTTCTGGGTCTCTATGGCGCCCATCTTTCCATACAGCAAAAAAGATAAGGAGAACACTGATGGGAGTTAAAGAAAAAACAGGAGCCTATTTTAAATTCATCATATACCTTGTTGTTGTAATCCTTATAAATATAGCGGGTACCACACTATTTTTCAGATCGGATCTCACTGATAACAATGTTTACTCACTTTCAGAAATCAGTAAAAATGTGGTATCGACTCTTTCCGAACCCCTGACGATAAATGCCTTTTTTACAAAAGACCTCCCGGCTCCTCATAACAACACGGAAAAGTATCTGCAGGATCTCCTTGAAGAATACTCCGTCTATAATAAGAAATATTTTAATTACCGCTTTTACGATGTCACCACGGATGAAGGTGACATTGACGGAAAGTCACGCGAAAATAGGGATCTTGCCGCTACCTATGGGATCTATCCCATCCAGATACAGGCTGTTGAAAAGGACGAGATCAAATTCATGAGGGCATATATGGGCTTGTCTTTGGTGCATGGCGATATTATTGAAAAAATCCCTACCATCACCTCCACGGACAGGCTTGAATATCAGCTCACGACGGCCATCCAGAAAATGAACAACAAGATCAGCGCGCTGTTGAGACTGGAAGGCAAGGTCAATGCGAAGCTTTTTCTTTCATCTTCCCTAGAGAAAGTGGCACCACACATGGACCTTAAAGAGATTAAAGAACTTCCGGGTGTCATTGAACGAACCGTGGAAGAACTTGGCAGAAAGAATTATGGGAAACTTGATTTTGAGCACCTTGACCCATCTTTAAATCCGGAGCTGGAAAATGTTCTTGAAAATTATGATGTCGTTACATTGAAATGGCCGGAGATCCCTGAAAAGGACCTGTCCGCCGGCAGGGGTTCGATAGGCCTTGTCATGGAGTACGGCGACAGGGCCGTCACAACACCACTTCTGCGCATATTGAACCTGCCCATTATCGGGACGAGATATCAGCTCATGGAGGCGGAAAGCCTGGCGGAGGTCATAAATGAAAATTTCGAGTATCTGATAGATATAAATGAAGACCTGGGCGTTCTTGCCGGCCACGGAACCCTTAATATAGGGGGAGCTGCCGCTTCGAAGGAATCCACTCCTTCGAGACAGGAGATTCATAATAATTTTCAGAAACTTGTGTCTCAGACTTACAGTCTAAAAAATTTCAATCTGAAAGACGGCAAAATCCCCTACGGGCTGAATTGTGTCGTAATTGCAGGGCCGACTGAAACTTTTTCGGAGTATGAGCTGTTTCAGATTGACCAGTATCTAATGAGTGGAAAAAACCTCGCGATATTTCTGAGTCCTTTTAACGAGATCTCTCCGCCGGGCCAGATGGCCATGACCCAGCCGCCCATCTACCTTCCCGTGGATACTGGACTTGAGAAGCTCCTGGAACATTATGGAATAAGCATAAAGAAATCTTATGTAATGGATGAGAACTGCTTTAAACAGCCAGGCCCTCAAAGTATGGGGGGAGGTGAGATGTCCATCTATTTCGCCCCTTTTATCAAGGATGAATTCATAAACAACGAATTGCCGTTTATGAAAAATCTGAAAGCACTTGTCGTCGCGAAAATTTCTCCCCTTGTGCTGAATCAGGATCGTATTAAAGAATCCGGACTCAGGGCACATAAACTGTTTTCTTCCTCGGAAAAGTCATGGGAAATGTCAGGTCGGATCAACCTGAATCCGATGGCCATTTATCCGCCGCAGTCGGATGATGAAAAGGAAAGCAAGGATCTTGCCTATCTGATTGAAGGTGAATTTCCAAGCTATTTCGCAGGGAAGCCGATACCTGTAAAGGAAACCAAGGCTCCGGATACTGAGAAAACCGATGCCGGTGAAGTCGAAGAGGAGGTTGTGGAGGCTTCTCCCCTTCCTGAAATCGAGGGGGAAAGAGAGGTGATCAATCGAGGCAAACCGGCAAAAATATTCATCATAGGTTCCTCGGAACTATTGACTGATAATCTGCTTGATGCGGAAGAAATCAATACAAACGCAACTTTTCTTCTCAATGTGCTGGATTATCTCAACGGCCGCGAAGGTATCGCCCTCATGCGAAGCAAGGAACATACGCTCAATCCCCTGGTTGAAACAAATGCCGGGATAAAAGCGGTTATTAAATCCTTCAATATTGTGGGACTGCCGATAATTGTAGTTATCTTCGGTCTTTTCATTTTTTTCTACAGGAAAACAAGAAGAAAAAACATAAAAATGATGTTCCAGAACTGACAGTCTTTCCGCCACAATTCTTCAAAGGGGTCAACAATGCGGATAAAGAAAGAAATCATAATACTCATAGTCATCATTATAGCACTTTCAATTTACCTTACCCTGAGGAGCCGGGACCTTACCCGCTATGATCTGCCTAAAATTCCTGAGGTTCCAAGCAAAGAGATATCAAAAATCGAAGTCATCCGAAAAGCCTCTTCTTTTATCCTGGAGAAAAAAGGCGATGAATGGGTAATCCCTCCCAAGGCATATCCGGCTGACATGATCATCGTGAATAATATGCTTGAAGCCCTTGAAGAACTGACGATTACCACACTTGTCTCGGAGTCAAAGAGCTTCGACCGTTATGGCCTGGATGAAGATAACAGGGTTTCAGTCAAGGCATGGTCCGATGGATCATTGAAGTATGATTTCGACATAGGAAAGGAAGGACCATCTTCCAGGCTAACCTATATAAAACTGGCGGGTGATCACAGGGTATTCCATGCCAGGGAAGACTTTCGATGGAAATTCGATCAGAAAATCGATAAATTACGCGATCCGGAAGTCCTTTCATTTGACCAGGAAAAAATAAACAGGATTGAAATTACCCAAAAGGGAAAAACTCTGGTATTATCCAGAGAGCAGGGCGCTGCGCCGGAGACCTCGGGTGAAAAAGGTATAGAAGACAAAAAAGGGACTGAAGATAAAGTTATTTGGGTAGGCGAAAACGGTCAGGAAGCAAACCAGGAAACAATTATGGATATCCTGAGGAGGCTTTCATCGCTTTCATGCGACCGATACATCGAAGATAGGGATAAGGATGATTTTACTGATCCGATAATTTTCTTCCGTTTAACAGGCGACAGGGAATATACTCTTTCCATATTCGAGAAAACCGGCAAAGATATCGAAATGTTTCCGGCAATATCTTCCGGAAACAAATATTCCTTCATGTTATCTGATGAAAATGTGGAAAAACTAACAAAGGATCCTTTTGAAAAAGAAGTGGCCGATGAACCCGGAAAATAATATTAATTGTTTTCCTTTTTCCCATAAAGAGAACTTTGCATAACAACTATTTCCATCATTCCGCGCGAGCGATGCTGTTCATCGCGAGATCAGGAATCAAGTCATGAAAGGAGAATTCAAATGACCGCAAAGCTTATTAAGGGTACCGAGATCAGAGAAGAGATACTGGCAGAAATCGAGGAAGAAGTTAAGGAGATCAAGGCCAAACACGGCTTGGTGCCCGGCCTGGTAACCATCCTGGTAGGGGAAAATCCCGCTTCAGTCTCATATGTCACCCTAAAAATTCAAACAGCCAATCGTCTTGGTTTTAAAGAGATTCAGGATAATCAGCCTGAAGATATTACGGAAAATGACCTGTTAAAACTGATAAACAAATACAACACAGATGATACTATTCATGGAATACTTGTTCAACTGCCTCTCCCAGGGCATATCGATGAAAAAAAGGTTCTAAACGCCATTGATCCTGATAAAGATGTGGACGGGTTTCATCCCGTTAATGTGGGCCGTCTAATGATCGGAGGGTCTGAGGTAAAATTTCCCCCATGCACCCCGGCAGGCATTCAGGAAATGATTGTCAGATCAGGAGTGGAGACCAGCGGAGCCGAAGTAGTCGTGGTAGGTCGTTCCAACATTGTAGGCAAACCGATTGCCAATATGATGTTGCAGAAAGGTCCCGGAGCAAATTCAACAGTGACTGTCGTTCATACCAGGACCAAAGATCTTGCAAGTCACTGCAAACGGGCGGATATCCTTATTGTTGCCGCCGGCGTCCCCGGGCTGGTCAAGCCTGAATGGATCAAGCCTGGCTCATGCGTGATCGATGTCGGAGTAAACAGAGTCGGTGAAAAGATCAGTGAAAAGACCGGCAAAAAAGTTGCAATACTTCGAGGTGATGTGGATTTCGATGCGGCGAAGGAGATTGCCGGGTCCATAACCCCTGTTCCGGGCGGGGTTGGCCCCATGACCATCACGATGCTCATGAAAAACACACTCAGTTCCCTGAAATTCAAACTCGGTATTGCCTGATCTTGGTTCCGGAGGGACGCGCTCCGCCTGCCTGTGCGTGCGCTCACGCAGACAGGTCGCGTCCGCCATTTTTCCGGCCACGACTTGCCCGCCTTCATTTAGGCGGGCGGGAGCCTGGCACTCCATGTTTATGGCTCAGGGGTTCATCCTTTTTTTCAGGACAATTGGATGTTTTCATTTTCCATCAGGCTCGTTCAGCCACCTGGTCAATCTTTTTTATCATGGCCCTGAGATATTTTGCCATGTCGGCCCCTCTGCTGAATCTCCTGGAAGGGTCCTTTTCCAGCGCCTTATCTATTATCTGTTCACAAGCCTTCGGAATTTTTGGATTTATTGATCGGGCCGACGGATGTCTGGATTGTGTAATATTATAAAGAAGATTCGTCATATTTTTGCCATGAAAGGGCAACTGCCCGGTGAGCAGCTCAAAGAGAACGACACCCAGGGCGAATAAATCCGATCTTCCATTAATCTGTTGACCGTTAATCTGCTCCGGAGACATATAGTTTGGAGTTCCGAGCACAACGCCGCTCTTTGTCTGGGTAGATGACATGGCCTTTGCAATGCCGAAATCCGTCACCTTTATCTTGCCGTTATTGAGGAGCATAATATTCGCAGGTTTTACATCCCTGTGAACAACGCCCTGGTTATGGGCATAGTCTAAAGCACTGGCTGTCTCGCTCACTATATGCAAGACTTTCCTCAATGGAAGCAAAGATCCCTTCTCGCAATATTTACGCAAGTCTGCCCCTACCAGGTACTCCATCGCCAGATAGGTTAAATCATAATCTTCGCCGGCATCATAAATCGCGACTATCGACGGATGAGACAGCTTTCCTGCAATCTCCGCCTCTTTAAAAAACCTTTGTTTGATCTCTTTTACGCGTTCTTCTTCAAACTCATCGGAAAAACGTATGGTTTTTATGGCCAGAAGCCGGTTGATGTTCGGATCTCTTGCCTGGTAAACTATACCCATCGCGCCCTGCCCCAGCTCCTTGATAATCTCATACCTGCCCACAGTGGGCTTAACCTCCAGGTCATCGTCAACAAATATCCTTTCTTCCTTTCTACCTCCCTGAACACTTACGGGAAGAGCGCCTATAATATTTCTAAGTTTAGGAATCCTCTCAGACAGGTCCCTGAAATCTTTATCCTTGGCAGCGATATATTCATAAACGGAGATCGCCTTATTGATCATTCTTTTCCGTTCGTAATCAAGCCCCAGATTATATATAACATCCTTCATTGAATCATCCATGGGACATTTCCTGAATTTTTCGTATGCCAGATCGAGCAGCCCCTGGCTCTGGAAACTCAGGCCGAGCATCCTGTTGGTCTCTATGCTTTCCTTGGATCGCAGGTCAATCGACCTCTGGCTTATTATGATTTCTTTCACTAAAACTGCGACAAAGACAGTCAGGATGGACAGGATCAGATAAACCGTTTTAAACCATGTATCAAGGGCGATGAAAGATATGATGCCGATGATAATCACAAAGAACACAAATCCGATCATAATACCAAAACGATTCAGAAAAGATGTCCTGGCCATCAGAAAAATCGCCAGCATGACCAGAAACAGTATCATTACCGCTTCGATAACGTTCATGAACGCCGGCCGGTTCAGATAACGTCCGCCCAGCAAGTTATAAATCACATTCGCTATAAACTCCACCATCGGCATTTCAGGATCCACAGGAGTATCGACGGTAACACCTCCCTGCCCTGTGTATCCTAACAGTACAATCTTGTTTTCAAAGACCGCGGGCACCTTTTTGACGTTCAGGATATCCACAAAAGAATAATAGGGGAACGACCGCCTGCCTCCCTTGAATTTTATCAGTATCTCCGCTTTAGATACAGGGATGGATCCGGATGCCGTCTGAATTCCTCTGTCTTTGATGACCCGCATCCCGGCAAGCATATTCGTATAATCAAGGGCCAGTCGCAGGGGCATCGAAGGGATAATATGTCCCCTGTAATTCAAGATCAAAGGATGCATCCGGCCGGACATCGCATTGTCAGGGAAAAGGTTTATATGTCCCAGCCCGCGAGAGCTTCTTGCCAGATCAGGAAATGGGATTTTCAGTTCATGCAGGGGCAAAAGATCCTTGGATACCATTTGGGATTCAACGGGCAGTAGCTCATTACCCAATATTGCAGAGTCCTCTGTCAATACCAGATCATTATCAAATTTGCCGTATTCTCCCAGAACGGGGAGTATCACATTCCCGCAATCTTTTACGGTTTCAGAAAGCTCCCTGTCATTATCGAGCCTGTTTTCAATTTCGGCCAATCTTTCCATAAGCCATGGAACTTCCGCGTCGCCCTTGCCATCTTCTCTGAGTTCCCGATAAAGCCCCCTTACCTCTTTAAGACCCTGATTCTGCTCGTTTTCACTGTATAATATATCCGTGCCGATCAATTTAGCGCCATTATCCTTCAGGATTTTTATCATCGCGGTTATGATGTGCCTGGGCCATGGCCATGGTCCAAGATGCCTCACGCTCTTCTCATCGATATTTACAATCGCAATCCGGTTCTCAGCCATATCATGAGGCAGGGCAAAACGCATTTCTATGCCGTAGAAGATCTTTTCAATGGATTCGAAGAATGAAAATGAAGCAAAAGAAAGAAGGATAAAAACAAAGGCAATCACCAGGCCGCTGATGAAATCCCCTGTCTTTAGATTGATCTTTATGTTTCTCATATATTTCAATTAGTAATTTTAATGTTTCAATAAGATCGTTTTTATATATTAAATTATTACCTCGATCTTGCATAGAGGAATAAAAAATACTTGAAAAACCATCTGGGTTTCCTGTTATTAAAGGGTTTTGGCAAA
>JAFGDF010000348.1 GCA_016932235.1 Deltaproteobacteria bacterium
AAAAGATTACATCAGAGGATGGGATATTGGAAATTGTTCGCAGCAGTATGACTTACCCTCCCATGGGGCCGAAATCGGTACAGGGTGCCGTAAAGAATTTAGGCTCTTCCAAAGTGGATGCGGAGATAAGTGTGGATTTCTACGACATGTCGGACAACCTGCTTGGCAATTCCACGGCCGTATTCAAGGATATTGAACCTGATGAAGAAAGACTTTTCGATGTATGGGCGGAGAGGCTGCCTAACATGTATGAGGTGGAGTACTATAAGATCAAGTCTGTCCGTACCATATGATTGTATTTTCATAAGAGAGTTTTAACCTATGCTATCGAAATCGTATTTTGGCCCCGGCAAAACAGAATTTTTCTACGAACGGGCGAGCTCAGAAGGAGTCCAGCCGGTAGCAGCATCGCTGCCAGAAATGGCTACTTTACTCGTGCCCGCAGAATTATCCGCATCATTTGCAAAAGCTATAAACGTCGGTGAAACAGTCAAAACAGGTCAGAGACTTGTGTGGGGAGATCAAACCGGTGAGGCCATAATATCCCCTGTTACCGGTGTAATAAGCACGGTAAGCGGATATGATGGGGATTGCGGGCGCAAATATATTGCGATCAGCATCAAAGTGGAAAAGGACGATATGTGGGATGATCAGTTCGCGAATGCCGCCGGGGAGCCAAACTTGCAGACGCTTGTGGATTATCTTTCCAGTGCTCCGGGAAGCCCGGCTCTGGAAAGGCTTACCGATCCCGCGCATCCAATTCATACCATTGTTATCTACGGGGGCGATAGCGACCTGCTGCTGGATACAAGTTTATGTGTGCTAGATCGCGGGATCGATTTTGTTGAAAAGGGAATTCGTTTGTTGAGGAAAGTCTCCGGTGTTGAAAAAGTCTTCATAGCTGTTCCCGGATTCAGTCTTCAGAATGAGGATGGCGGATTCCCCGCCGAGGTAAAAACAATTTCGAACCAATATCCGATGGGCCAGCCATTGATGCTCCTGCGCAATCTCTTCGGATGCAACCTGGAGCAGGGTCAATCCGCAGAAGATGCCGGAGTCCTGTTTTTGCGGAGTGAAGCAGTCGCATCCGTAGGGAAGGCATTCACGGAGGCTCGCGTGCCGGTAGACAAGATTATAACGGTAGTTTACAAAGGAGACCGCAAGAAAATTGTGTCTGCGCGTATTGGTACGCCCGTTGGCCATATCCTGAGAATGCTTGATATCAGCGTCGATGAGCGGGATCGCATCTTTTTCGGGGGCCCCATGACCGGCATGGCTTTTTATTCTGAGGATCAGCCGATTCAGCCGGATACGGACACCATCATAGTCCAGGACCACAACACCTTTATCTTCTCCAGCGAAAATAAATGTCTCAATTGTGAAGAGTGCGTACGTATCTGCCCGGCAGATATACCTGTCAACATCCTGCTTCGTTTCCTTCAATCCGGGGATTATCAGAAGGCTTCAGACCTTTATGATTTATACTCCTGTGTGGAATGCGGTCAATGCTATTATGTATGTACTTCAGCCATTCCCATTTTAAAATATATAAGACAGGCCAAACGCGAACTTGAGCGCGCCACCTCCGGAAGTGGGTGCTGAATCAGTGCAGGGAAATACCAGATGATGAGCTGTATCAAAACCGAATGTATATACTATCCGGGTAGATTATGGTGATCAGGAAGAAAGATTCGAAACCAAATGGAAAATATATTGTTCCTGCTATCGTACAGGCTGCCCGGGTCCTTCTATGTCTGGCCGAATCCGAATCATCACATCTGAGTCTCACTGAGATCTGCTCGCGTGTGGGCATTCACAGCAGCAGGGCGTATTCTCTTCTATATACATTGCAGGAATTCGGGTTTATCCATAGAAATGTCGGCGGGAAAGGTTATTCTCTCGGTACCGGACTTTTAGCCCTGTCGCGGAAGGTGCTGGATAACCTAAACGCTCCCCGCCTGGCAGGACCGATACTCGAAAATCTTGCTAAAATTGCTGAAAATACGGCCGCCTTGGCATTGATAAACGAGGACAAGCTATCCATCGTCGCAAAACATGAGGGGGGACAAGATGTTGGCATCACAGTGCGTGTAGGCAGAACATTTCACCTAACCCACAGTGCTGAAGGAAAAGCGATTGCGGCATTCCTTCCTGAAGAAGAACTTAAGCGGCTTCTTAAAAGAAAGGATCTCTATTTCCAGGACAAATCGGGAAAGTTGGATAAAGAAAAGCTCCTGAGGGATCTTGAAGAATGCCGTCGGCTTGGGTACGCTCTTGACTACGGGGAAGTTAATCCAAGATTTAATGCTGTCGCTTCTCCGGTCCTGGGACCCGCAGGGAAGCCTGTAGGTTGCATTACAGTTATAGGCATATTGTCCTCCGATCGAGCCCGACAGCTCGGACCAGAAGTTGCAAAGGCCGGCAAAGAACTCTCACGTTTACTGGGGTCTGTTGCCAAATAAAAAGATTGATATGGTACATCGCTGAAAGCGTGTGAAAGATAAAGAAGAAGCGTAAGGCATTAAGATCACTAAATATTACCTTGACAAGAACAGTATAAAAAAATAATATCACTTTACTATTTAAAATAACTTTCAACATATTCATTATTTAACACCTATCAATTCAAGACCTGGATCGTGATAAGAGAAGCAACGATAATAAAAAATTCTCCTATTCAGGAAAAGGTCGAAATAACCTTCCGTAGAAATGAAAATAGACTTGTATAATGATTAGTTCATCAATTTAACGCAGATATTTTATGGATTTCGGCAAATTGGCAGCTAAAAAGCAAGATCCTATCGCTTTAACTAAGACAGAACCTGTTTTTTAATAAAAAAGTATCATTCTTAAGATATACAATACGATTATTTTCCGTAATTCAATATGTGAGAGGGGGCTATCATTTCATTGTAAAGGGGGTGATATCGATCTGAATTGAGATTAATTTAACATCTGAATGCCTGCAGAATAGAAAGACCTGGACGTTGTGCTTAAGTTCTTTGGATTTATTCAACAATAAAAGGAGGGAAAAAGATGATAGAAAAAAAATCAAAATTTTGGGCGTGTCTTCTTGTCACTGGTTTGTTTGTCTTGGCGCTGACGGGAATCACCCCTTTATCTCACTCCGCCGACCAACCAATAAAACTGGTCTTCTCCGATTTTGAGATGGCAGGAAGCTATTGGGATGTGGAATTTGTCAAACCATGGTTTGCGGAGCTTAAGAAACGAACAAACGGAAAGGTAGAGATTGAGGAACACTGGAATGGTGAACTGGTGGGGTTATTTGATGCATATGATTCGATCTTGAAGGGCGTTATTGATATGGGTCATATACTGACCACTATGAATTTCGACAAGTTTCCTCTGGACAGCCTCCTTATATTCAACGCGGTTAACATCAATTGCCACAGGCCGAGTCAGGTCTGGTATGATCTTTATAAAAAATTTCCCAAGTTCAGGGAGCCCTATAAGGATACTCCGCTTCTAGCCTTTGCCGCTACTCCCTGTAACGGTCTTTGCACAACGGCAAAAGTGGAAATCAAAAGTCTGACCGACTGCAAAGGACTTAAGATGCCGGGACCCGGACCCGCACCTGAGGCCAGACTAAAGGCAGTTGGCATTGTTCCGGTATCCATTCCTCCAAGTGACACCTATATGGCATTCAAGACCGGAACACTTGATGGCCTTGCGCTTACACTATTCAGTTTGAGGGATTTCAAATGGGGTGATGTCCTTAAGAATACAACACTGGTTTCAATAAACGGCAGCCCATGGTCATATGTGATGAGCAAAAAAGCATGGAACAGGCTGCCACCGGAGCTACAGAAGATATTTGAGGAAATGGTTCCATGGACTGTGGAGCACTCCGACAGGGCATATAATCTCGCAAGCAGAAAGGCGATGGAAACCCTGCCGAAGGAATTTGGAACCAAGTTTATAGAGCTGAGTCAGGAAGAGCTTGATAAATGGGCAGAGCTCGACAGTAAAACCCTTGATGACTATATCGGCCAGATTAACAAATTGGGCCTCCCCGGGGATGAAGTGAAGACTACATTCATCCAGTTGCAGAAGAAATATGCTGCGCCCGAGTATGCCTTTTAGGAAACTTTTCCCTTGATTTTTTAAACACCTCCGGCCGGAACAAACTTATGGCCGGAGGCGGATATGAATTGTTCCCATGCCTTTCTCATACGGAAATTGCTGTCGATAAGGGAGATGATTGGAGATGCAAGGGCTAAAAAGGATTATCTATATCCTCGATCGGATCGCGGTATTCAGCCGCTGGACAAATGTGATAGGTGTAGCCGCGCTTTTTTTAATGGTAAGCTCGACATTCATCGATGTCATCATGCGTTATTTTTTTAACAGCCCCATACGGTATGTGGGGGAGGGCGTAGGAATCATGATGATCATCGCGGTTTTTTTCGCCGTGGCGCACACCCAGAATATGAGAGCCTATGTAAAGGTGGATGTCATCACATCCTTGCTGGCTCCAAAAACTCTCCTGATGGTTGAATTTATAACGTCGATACTCGGACTGGTGATATTCGCGGTCGTTATCTGGCAATGTATCGTTGAAATATCATGGGTTTTGGAAAACAATGTGATCCATACGCAAAGTGTCCCTATCAGTAAAGCCCCTTTTCTGATCGTAATAATTCTTGGATGTATTTCTCTCTGGCTGATTCTCCTTCGGGATATCCTGGCAAGAGCGAATGAGGCGATGGAACTTGGAATAGGCAGACGCAGGTGGGCGGTTATGTTTGCCGTTCCGATACTGATTATGGCGCTGGGAGTTCTTTGGATGCAGCCCGAATTATTTGAAATAAGCCTGAAGAATGTCGGCATTATCGGAGTATTCGTCTCAATTGTTTTTTTTCTTAGCGGATTCCCCATCGCGTTTGCCTTGATACTGACGAGTTTTGTCTTTGTCGGGCATATTCGAGGTGTCGAGACCGCCTATGACATGCTCAGGACTGAATTTTACAGGAATACAAGCAACTACACCTGGTCGGTCATGGCATTCTTCGTGCTTATGGGATTCTTCTGTTTTTTTGCAAGGTTCGGCGAAGATCTTTACAGGTTGGCATATCGCTGGCTCGGACACTTGCGGGGCGGGCTCGCGATAGCTACTGTCGGGGCGTGCGGCACGCTCGCGGCCATAGTCGGCGATTCGGTTTCATGCATATCAACGATGTCGGTTATTGCCCTGCCTGAGATGAGGAAATATGGATATAAAGATACCCTCTCCAGCGGATGTATAACCTGCGGTGCTACCCTGGGGCCCATTATTCCCCCGAGTGTCCCCTTAATCGTTTATGGCTTAATTACCAGGGAGTCGATAGGAGAACTTTTCATCGCAGGCATTATTCCGGGAGTGCTTATCGTTCTGTCCTACTGGGTAATTATTTATTTCTGGTGCAGGCTTAATCCATTAGTGGGGCCCAAGGCGGGAAAGTCAAGCTGGGCTGAGAGGATATCATCCCTCAAGGCGGGAGGGCCCATAGCAATACTTTTTGTGGTGGTTATCGGCGGCATCTACAGGGGAGTATTTACTCCGACTGAAGGCGGAGCAATAGGGGCCATGGGCGCTATTTTCCTGGGGCTGATATACAGGCGGTTCACGTGGAAGAATTTTGCCATGGCCCTGATGGAGTCGGGAAAAGTCATATCCATGATCTTCATTATTTTAATTGGCGCGGTTATGTTCACCCGCTTCCTGATCTGGTGTAACCTGTCTCAGACAATTTCTGATTTTTTTCTAGGGTTGGGCCTTTCTCCATTCATGCTTATTGTGGTTATCCAGATCGTGCTGTTTATCTGCGGGTTTCTCGTTGATACCCTGACATTGATGCTCGTCGCGGTGCCCATTATCCATCCCATAGCGGTTTCGCTGGGATTTAATCCTATTTGGTTTGCCGTTGTCACGGTGATAACCATCAATCTGGGGACGATCACTCCGCCGGTGGCGATAAACCTCTTTCTATTCAAAGGGTTGCGCAGTGAAATTCCGATGGCTTCCATCTACAGGGGTGCTTTGCCCTTTGTCGTCGCCACTGCCTTGTTTATAATTATCCTCTTTATCTTTCCTTCCATCATTACCTGGCTGCCGGGACTGCTGTAACGAATTTCGGATACGTGTGGCTTGCAGGATAGGTTACCGGAAAAGAAGCCCCTTTTTAGTTTAGCTATAAAGCTTTTATCAGGAATTTTTCTACAAATGTCCTTCGAAGGGACGAATTTCATCACATCCGTACACTTGAACCTGCCTGGAGGGATGTGCTCCGTCGCGTCCGTCTATTCCGGCCATGACAAAGCATGGCCCTCCACAAAGAAAATATTCATCGCTGCCATTCGTGAATGAGGGAACTTATTCATTCGCGAATGGCCTGAAGACCTTTATTGCATGTGGATTCCACGGTAGAGCCGGGGAATGACAGGTGAAAAGAAAGACCTTTCAGCATCAAAGATCAAAACAACTATCTTTCTCTCCGGCACAGGTCAGGTTAGTAGGAATATTCCTTCTTCAACAATCTCAGTACATCTTCGACCCCGGTTTTTTTAGGGACAATGTCGATCAACGGCTCATTGAAAGTATCTTCAGCAATAGCTTGAAGGTCGGATTCCGGGATGTTGCTTTCCTTCATCGTCGGAATCCCCACTTCCCTGTTTAGTTCGCGAATCCTCCCGTCCACCGTGCGTCCTGCTTCTTCGCCGGGTATGTCATCTCCCATTTTTAAACCAAGGGCCCTGCCTATGGCTCTTACCTTATCAGGCATGATATCGGAAAAGTATCCGACGATACAGGGCAGGACTATAGCGATGCTTAGACCGTGCGGCAGGTGGTATCTTGTCCCCAAAGGGGTGCCGATGCAGTGACCAAGATGTGGAAACGCCTGGAAGAAGGCCATGCCGGCAAGGGTGCTGGCAAAGCTCATGTCAGATCTCGCCTTGATGTCGGAGCCGTCTCTGACCGCTGTCGCAAGGCTTCTGGCCACAAGAGAGATCGCTTCAATCGCGATGATGTCCGAGATCGGCACGCTCAATGATGAAGTATATGCTTCGATGGCATGGGCCAGCGTATCTACTCCCGTATAGGCGGTAATAAAAGGCGGTAATCCCAAGGTGAGCAAAGGATCCACAATGGCCAGATCAGCGGTGCAATTAGGGCCTATTACCGGAAGCTTTTTTCCGCTGGCGGAATCGCCGATAGCGGCAACCTGACTGATTTCACTTCCCGTGCCTGAAGTGGTCGGTATCAGTACGAGAAATTTTCCGGGTTTTTGCGGAATATCCATGCCGAAATATTCATTTATGCGGCCGGGATTGCCTAAAAGCACATTGGTCGCCTTGGCCGCGTCCAGGCTGCTTCCTCCTCCTATTCCTATTACGGCGTCCGCGCCTTCCTTTCTGCCCAGTTCTCCCGCCTCGTTGACAGCCTTATCATAAGGATCAGGTGTTACCTCGCCGTATTCTATTACTTTTATTCCCTCCGCTCTAATCTTTTTAACGACTTTATCGACCAGCCCGGCCGATTTGATTCCCGGGTCATAAACACAAAGGACATTGGATATATCATGCTCCTTTAGTTTTTGGCCGGCCTGTGAAGAAGCGTCTTCTCCAATGAGTACTTTTGTCGGATAATCGATATTAAATATCATATTTTAAACCTCCTGATTTATTGGGTACGTACGCTGTTATTCTCGTGAAATATGCTATCGGTTTTATGGAGGGCCACCCTCCGTCGTGGCCAAAACCCGGACGCGTCAGGGAGTGTCCATCCACCTGCTTGATCGTGGAATATATTGAATTTCATAAAGTTTTTTACAAGAAATTATTTTATCAGACTGTCGGTTAAAGTCCGACAGTGTGCGAGAGTTATGGATATTTCAAATGGTTTCTTGATTGTCAAGCACTAAATCCGTATACTCTGTTTATCTAAACATAAATGTTGAAAAATTTTTCTTGACAAAACTAGGGTTGACCTATATTGTATATACTTCTAAGGGTAAAAGTAAAATTTTATATACGAAAGCATTTTATTGAATATTGATATTTAATCGATCCGGCGCGAACCATTGGTTCTCGCCCTTGTAAAAAAAGGACTCAAGCCGGAGAAAGGAGTCAAAAACATGGAATCTGCATTAAAAAGATTTGAAACTTCTGAGGAGACTCGAGGTCAGCGTGTCTGGAAGAGGGTACGTGAAGCGCGTGACACGGCTCCGCTGTCATTGTGGAGGGCGAGGCTTTACACTGAGGCTTTCAAGAAGACGGAGGGTATGCCTCAACCTTTGAGGATCGCAAAGTCAGTTGAGAATGTCATCAGGAACATACCCATATATCTGGATGATGAGCAGATAATCGCTGGAGACCCTTCCGTATGGCCATCAGGAGCCGAGCTTCATCTTGAGAATTCCGTTGTCTGGATAAGGCGTGAACTTAAGGCCGGCAGGCCGCCTGTAGGTTTAAGTGAAGATGAGATAAAGGAATTACAGGAAATGGTAGATTACTGGGATTCCAAGGGGTTAAATGGCGGATTTATGGCGACTTTGGGCGAGGAGATGGAGCAGAGGCTTGAGAAGGCGGCTGATCCCGGAGCCAGGGTATACATGGCGCTGGCCCAGATGCACAGGACAAAGGGATGGTATTCTCCTAATTATGAGAAGGCGATCAAGCTGGGTTTTGCCGGGGTACTTGAGGAAGTTGAGAACGAGCTGAATAACAATCCACCGGTGGATGACGCCAGCCGTGAGAAGAGTTATCTTTTGAGGGCCCTTACCATAGAATTAAAGGCTGCCATGGAGTACATCAGGCGTTATGCCGTTCTTACGAAGGAGCTTGCCGCGGAAGCTGAGGAGCTGAGGAAAGCGGAGCTATTGAAGCTTTCCGAGATATGCGAATATGTATCTGAAAAGCCCGCAAGGGGATTTCAGGACGCGTTGCAGATTCTGTGGTTTATTCACGTTATGCATGAAATGGACTGCGGGCTTGTTGGTGTGTCTCCCGGGAGGGTGGATCAGTATTTATACCCTTATTATAAAAAAGACATTGAAGCGGGCAACCTAACTGATGAGGAAGTTATAGATCTTCTGGAGTGTTTTAGGGTAAAGATGAGTTCCAGGCGGTCATATGAGAATGTATACGGACATATGACAACTGCTGGAGAAGGTCTGTTTCATAACTGCACGCTGGGAGGCCAGAAGGCTGACGGTAGTGATGCAGCGAATGAGCTGTCATTTTTGTGGCTTGAGGCGGCCTTCAGGGTACGGAGTCCTCATCCTACTTTGTCTGTGAGATATCACAAGGGACTTGATGAAAAATTTGCCCTCAGGGCAGCAGAGCTGGTGAGCCTTGGAATGGGATATCCTTTATTTTACAATGACGACAGTGTAATCCCATATGAGATGGGACCGAACATGCGTGCGTCACTTGAGGAAGCTCGTGATTATAACTTAAGTGGGTGTATTCTTCATACAATTCCCCATAAGACTCCTGCAACGACACCTCTTATTCTGAACATGGGTAAGCTTTTTGAGCTTGCTCTATATGACGGATGGGATCCCACTACAGGATATCAATGTGGCCCGCATACAGGCAGGTTTCAGGATATGGAGTCGTGGAATGAACTTGTTGAGGCTATAAAGAAGCAGACGACGTACTTCATGCGTGAGGCTGCTAATGTCCAGAACCAGCTTCGTCTATTCCGCTCCAAGATGCTCCCACAGGTATGGGCCACGGCGTTTTTTGAAGATTGTATTAAACGTGGCCAGGACCCGACCGGAGGGGGATGCCG
>JAFGDF010000056.1 GCA_016932235.1 Deltaproteobacteria bacterium
AAGAAACGTCAAGATTTATCTATGCAAGAAATATACAGTGAAGCCTCTGAGCGAGATAGGGGCATATTTTAATATAGGCGATTCAGGGGTATCAAAAGTATATGGCCGTCTTTCTCAGATGATAGAAAAAGATAAAAAGCTTAAGAGTAAAATCAATAAAATCATAAAGAGCTTGAATCTGTCTAAAGTCCAGACCTGACCCCTATATTTTCCTCTATATTTTCCTTAGCGATGTAATAAAAGTAATTCCTATCTTATTTTTTCTTTATAAACGCTGGATAGAAGATTTCCCAGGGAAATTCAGGGGCAGGATCAGGAACATATTCATCCATACCCATATCCACGATGGGCGGTGTCCCGTTACCTGTATCAGCAACCTTCGGGTCGTCGATCTTGCGGTCATCTCCATCAAAGTCGGTGGTTGGAAGGGATGGGGCAGAGTTGTCTCCGGCATCGATACAGGGTGAGTCTTGCTGGAGATGAAGGCCTCCGTTCCCCTGATCCACAAACATCGGGTCTGCATTGATGTTGCCTGTTCCAGTATAGCCTCCCTGGATATCTGAGTAGGTGACCGAGGCCGTTGAGGAAACACTGTTAAAAATCCCTTCAGGGTCATTCCCCCACAGTATACTGTTGGTCAGGGTAGGCGACGAAGAGTTCTCGTTATACATCACGCCGCCAATGGCAGTGTTTCCAAAGAAGGTGCAGTTGGTCACCGTCGGCGAGGAGTAAGAGTTGTAAATCCCGCCGCCATAGTAGTAAGCCGAGTTCCCGGAGAAGGTGCAGTTGGTCACCGTCGGAAAGGAGTTAATGTTAGCCATCCCGCCACCATTGAAAAAAGTCGAGTTCCCAGAGAAGGTGCAGTTGGTCACCGTCGGCGAGGAGTATTCGTTGTGCATCCCGCCGCCGCCTTTGGTTTCTTGGTAATAAGTAGATGCAACCGAATTTTCTGAAAAGGTACAGTTAGTGATAGTCGGAGAGGAGTTGTTGTTGTAAATCCCGCCTCCAAAGAAAGAAGCCAAGTTCCCAGAGAAGGTGCAGTTGGTCACTGTCGGCGAGGAGTTATGGTTGTAAATCCCGCCGCCGGAATCTCCTGCTGTGTTCCCAGAGAAGGTGCAGTTGGTCACCGTCGGCGAAGAGTTAAAGTTGTAAATCCCGCCGCCATAGCTGGTAGCCGAGTTCCCAGAGAAGGTGCAGTTGGTCACTATCGGCGAGGAGAAGAACCAGTTGTAAATCCCGCCGCCGTTGCCTGAATTACCGTTGGTGATCGTGAATCCGTCAAGCTTCGCAGCGGAATTAACAGAAAAGGCAGTCACTACAGAGGCGTTTTCGCCCCCGTCGATGGTGGTGACATCTTGCCCCTCCCCCTGAATCACCACGCCGCTCTTCATGGTGATGTTCTCATAGTAGGTGCCGGCGGCAACCAGGACGGTATCGCCTGAGACGGCAGCATTGATTCCGTCCTGGATACTGCAGAATGGATCTCCCATGGTTCCGGCGCCCTGACCTGGGCAGCCGTCATCATCGATGTAATAGGTGGTTGCTGCGGCAACCTTTTCGCTGTATAAAATGAAGGGCAACGAGAACATGACCATTAGCCAGACTTGCCAAAACCTATATGTTTTCCTGTTCATGATTGGATCTCCTTTTCCCTCGACGAAAATGAAGTACAATGCTAATACAATATTGTTAGGATTGCTCCATAAATCATGCGTATGGATACGCCAAAGGACATGCAATGTCCTGCAAGTAAAGAAATAGACAACATTTGAGTTGTTTCTCCATTGCTTCAACCCCCATAAAATATGAAGAGTAGATAGTTTTGATTAAAATTAACCCATTATGAAAAAACTGGCATTAGAGTATAAGAATAGATTTTCTGAATCAGTATACTGCATGTGTAGTGCTACTTGAAATCAGACTCAAAACCAGCTTGATATAAGAATGGAGATTAATCTGCCAAATATCTTTAATTTTATATAAAAACAGACTTTTAAGCAACAAAATAGATTTTTCAAAACAATTTATCGGTACTCATGTGAAATGCTTATTTTTAATATAATTTTATCAAAATATCGGGGAAAGGCAAAGTTGCACAGGAGTTTCTATACTACACTTTCATCAGACGTTAAGATTCACAAATTATTAACAATAAAACTCACCAGAAGCAAGTCCTTCAAGAAATTGTTTTTTTATCTGTAGATTACCGCTTGGATTTATAAACTGGAAATCTTCGGCAAATAGCTGTCGTGCAAATTCAATATCTCGATCAACTAATGCTTTTATGCGTGTTATCTCATTTTGAAGAACCAAGTCTGACTCAGTTTGTTGATCTGATTGGGCTTGGCATAATGTCGAGGTTGCGATTGTAAATGCCACAGCCAAAAAGAATATTTTTTTGGAGCATGTTCTCATTGTTTTTCCCCCTCTAATTATATAAGGCTGCCTATATATTATTATACGGTTTCAGGAGAATACCAAAATATCTGAATTATCATGAATCAGGATAATTCAGACCCCCTCGGCCGACCAGCCTTCATTAATATGGTAGGGGAAATCTTTCTCTTTAAGCACAAAAAGTGGGATTCTTTTAACCGTACTAAGCGGAGTATCGAAACCGATTTTATGAATCGGCACCAACGGTCGGAACTTGCCTATAGCCTTTGCATTATTGAGGCCCTCATAGAAGCCCGTATAGACGTCCGTGACTTTCTCCGGGGTGTGCATCTTCGTTCCATGCACCTCGGCAAAATTGTTGATACTGATAGCGCCTGTGGGACAAATTCCGGAGCACAGGTCACACCCTTCACAGTTTTTGTGAAAAACAGGCGGAGTGTATGAAAAATCTATAGTATCCATCGGACATTTGTCTGAACAAAGGGTGCACTTGGGGTAAGTGCACTTGGTGATATCTATTTCATGTTGTTGGATATCTTGTTCGTAAGTGATAGCATCATAGGTGCAGCTCCTTATGCACAACGCAAGTCCGCAGTGCAAGCATCCATTGACAAGAATTGGAGACCCTGACAACCCGATCACCGCCCAGGGAAAAAATCTTGAAGGTTTCTTCAGCCATTCTGAGACCAAAAGCCTGGCTTGGATTTTTTAATATAATGAACTCGGTCGGCCGTGCATTAAAGAGAGCCTCGGTAAATCCCTCGGGGATAATATCAAGAGCCAAGGCTTTATCCTCTTCTATAAACACCCGACCATGATCCTTTTCAACCTGTTCAAGATCAATTATAATGGTTAACTTTGTCAAACAGTATAAACCATTTTACTTTCAGTCAGGGTTTCTCCCCGCTTTGATACAAAAGCGATGGAAGAGGTTCCCAATAATGGCGAGCAGATGGTCCGGTATTATGGTTACTACTCCAATGTGGCTCGCGGTAAACGGAAAAAGGCATAGGAGGATGAACTGATTCCCTCGCTCCTTGAACCTGAAGGATCATCCAAAGAATACCGGAAAAACTGGGCAAGACTGATACAAAAAATAGCAGCCTGTCCCGGACCTGATCCGGGAAAGTTGACCCTCTTACCTGCCCTAAATGTTCCGGGATAATGAAAGTCATAAGTGTGATTGAGGATAAAGATGTAACCAGCCTTCACATGCATAGTATAAGATATTTACTAACTTCCAGAAATTGAGAGAATGATTTTGTTATTTATTATCATATCAAAAATTATGGCGGGCAGGTAAAGAAGATCCTCAAGCATCTTGGTCTGTGGGAGCGCAAAGCAAGACCGCCTCCCAAAGCAACGTTGCCGGGAAAAACATATGAATGCAGTATCGACTATTCCTCATCTGCCAGTTTTTATCAGCTCAACAGCACTACAATATGGTGGGGTAATTTTCAATTGACATGCAACGCCAACCTTCATATATTTCAATCCTCAAAAAGGGAATTCTTATCAAATCAAATGTCAATCATGGATTGATTCAATAGATTTTTTCTTATAAGTGCGCTAAAAATGATACGGGTGTGACCCTATGAAAGAAAGACGCAATCATTCTGTCCACCGGTTTTCAAATAGAATTGGAGGAAGGCTATGGAAAGAAGAATGGTGATTATTGGGGCGGGCATTGCCGGCCTGTCAACCGGCTGCTATGCCCGGATGAATGGTTATGAAACGGATATCTATGAGATGCACCGTGTCCCGGGCGGCCTGTGCACCGCCTGGAAACGCAAGGGTTATACATTCGATATCAGCATGCATATGCTGACCGGATCACGGGGTGGGCCGGTGCAACGGATGTGGCATGAACTCGGTATTTTAAGGGACAGAACATTTATCTATCATGATATTCTGTCTCGCGTCGAGAGCCGGGAAAAAATCCTGACCCTTTGCACGGACCCCCGTCGCCTGGAGGAGCAGATGGCGGCCCTGTCGCCTGCAGATTCCAAACTGACAAAGGAGTTCGTCCGCCTGTTTACCGGAAGGGACATTATGGGGGCGATGTCGCTTAAACCTGCCGAATTATCCGGATTCTTTGATAAACTGAAGATGATTACCGCTATTCTTCCGCTCATGGGGGCTGTTCGTAAGTATGGGAAGATGACGCTTCAAGAGTTTGCTTTACGCTTCAAAGATCCTTTTTTGCGCGATGCCGTTCGGTTTGTTGTCGACTCTCCGGGTTGGCCGATGCTGCGGTTTCCGATGATCGCCCTGGCAGGTTTCACAAAGTCAGGCATTCAGGATGCCGGTGTACCCCTGGGAGGTTCGCAGAAGGTTATATTCCGGATGGCAGAAAATTATCAAGCGCTCGGAGGCGGGATCCATTATCAAAGCAGGGTAACCGATGTGATCATCGAGAAAGACCGGGCGGTCGGTGTGCGTCTGGAAGACGGCACTGAACACCGGGCGGATACAGTGGTCTGGGCGGGTGACGGCCACACGGTCATCTTTGACATCCTCGGCGGGCGATACCTTGACGATGAAGTACGGCGCATTTATCGCGAATGGACCCCTGTTCTACCGCTGGTTCATGTGATGATGGGTGTCAATCGCGACATGTCAAATGAGCCGCATCGTATTATCTTCGAACCGGATAATCCTATCGATATCGCCGGGGAGAAACACCGATGGCTCTGCTTTCTTCACCATTGCTTTGATCCGAGTATGGCGCCTCCTGGCAAATCAGCGACCGAGGTGTGGTATGCAACACGATATGAGTACTGGGAAGAACTTGCGCGCGACCGGGTGGCATACGAAGCTGAAAAGAAGCGCATCGCGGATTTTACTATAGCCGCGCTGGATAAACGTTGGCCCGGTTTTGCCTCGCAAGTTGAAGTCGTTGACGTACCCACACCTGCTACGTACTTCCGCTACACCGGAAACTGGCAGGGGTCGCCGGACGGCTGGTATATCACGCCCGAGAACATGATGAAGCAGGCCATGCTAAGGAGCCTGCCCGGACTTTCGGGCTTTTACATGGTGGGCCAGTGGACGACGCCGTTCTCAGGTACCGTGTTGGCGGCACTTTCCGGCAGGCAGCTCATCCAATTGTTATGCAAGTGGAATGGCAAGACTTTTATAACCTCCGTACCTTGAAATCATCCTGGATTCCTTTTCGTTATCGGTAATCAAATCAGGTCGGGAATCCCGTAAGTATAAACCTTTTTTCACGGCGACGGGCGAAATTTCGGAAGGCTGATCCCTTCCGCGACATCATCCCATGAAACTTCGACTGGCATCTCGCAAAAGGCATCTTCCGGTGGGCATCCGACGATGTTCGTGAGAAGATGCGGACCTTCATCCAGTTCCACGACGGCGACCACATAGGGCAGATCCCCGTTGAATGCCGGGTGATAGGCCCTGTGATAGACCACGTAGCTGTAGACCTTTCCCCTGCCGCGCGCGACTATCCATCCGGTGTCCGTGGAATAGCACATGGGGCAGATCATGGATGCCTGCCAGCGCACGTGCCCGCAGTCATCGCATTTCTGGAACCTCAGCTCGTGTTTGCCGTACCCGTTCCAAAAGGGCTGGGTATCCGGGTTGGGTTGTGGAAGGGGTTTCTCACAGGTCATGAACGGTCACAATCTCCCCAACAGGGTGCAAGAATGGGTCTGGAGTATGGCGCCGTTACGCTGCACATGATGATCTCAGGCATCTTGTTGCCGGTCCCGGGTCCCAGCTGCCTCTGACCGCAGCGGCCCATGATCTGCATGGCTCCTTCACTGAGAGGACTCAGGCCCATGAAATAGGCCTCGGATAACAGGCCTCCGGAGGAATTCACCGGCAAACGTCCGCCCGGTTCGATGGTCCCTTCCTTAAACCAGTCTTCCCCCTCTCCCGGCCCGAAAAAGCCGCCTCCCAAAGCAGTGTTGCCGGTAAAAACATATGAATGCAGTATCGACTATTCTTCCTCACAAGTTCTCCCAGATTCTGACCCGCCTGCGCCAAGGCTTTGGCGGGCAGGAAAGTGGCTTTATGCAGACCCTGAATATCCTGATAATTTTACTGTCTAATTTTTAAATTTATTACAGGGTTTAAGGGACAAGTCTGTCCGGATTTCATCAATTTCAGCACCTTTATCTACACATTACCCTGTCCGTCTTCATAATCTCTGTCTCACTCATTTGCTATTTTTGATCGGCTTTATAGCACTACAATATGCTGGGGGGATTTCAAGTTGACATACAACGCCAACCTTCATATACTTCAATCCTCAAAAAGGGAATTCTTATCAACTAAATACAACAATTAACATCCTGCCAGATTTCTACATATTTATCTATGCTCTAACCAATAAAAGGATCTGAATAATGATAAAACATGTTGAAAAACTTATTGGTTCCCAAATAGCAAAAATCCGCAATGATAGAGAGGTTACCCAGGAAAGGTTAGCA
>JAFGDF010000349.1 GCA_016932235.1 Deltaproteobacteria bacterium
CTCTATGCTGAAAAAGGTGCAATCCTCCCCGATTCTGTCTCGAGTCGTCCCGTTTGCGGCTTTCGCCCTGCTGACTCTCTTTCAGGGACAATTCGGCGAGAACTCCCAGTACTGGATTTACGCCCTCAAGACCGGCATTGGCGCCTGGCTCCTCTGGCTCGTTCGTCCCTATGTTAAGGAAATGCGGTGGAAGTTTTCCTGGGAAGCCGTGGTTATTGGAGTTGTCATCTTCCTGATCTGGATCGGCTTGGATGGATTCTACCCGATGCTCGCAAAACGTTCGGGCAGCTTCGATCCCAACGCCGCCTACGGCACCGGCAGCGCTCTTGCCGTCTTTTTTATCGCGGTGCGGATTGTCGGGTCGTCTCTCGTGGTGCCGCCGCTTGAGGAAGTCTTCTACCGGTCGTTCATTTATCGATACATCCAGAAACCGGATTTTTTGAGTGTCCCGCTGAGTTACTTCCACTGGAAAGCGTTTCTCGTCACGGGAATTATCTTCGGCGCCGCGCATTACGAGTGGATTCAGGGAATTCTTTGCGCCTTTGCCTACCAGGGCCTTGTAATTCGCAAGAATCGTCTCGGGGACGCCATCTGCGCCCACGCCATCACCAACTTCCTTCTGGGCGTCTACGTGGTCGCCCGCGGCGCCTACATCTTCTGGTAACCCAATCAAATCTTTCTTTTGAGTTCCGCACAATATAGAGACGTAAATGGAAGAAAGCCCCGGAGGGGCGTTATTGAATAGCCACGGGCGTAAGCCCGTGGAAAAAGGCATATCATATAGAGCCTCGAAGAGGCGGCACTTATTCCGTAATCACCAGTCACTATATTATGCGGAAATAAATGGCTAATACCACTTGCGTAAACGTATTACGCAAATTTCAAGGTGTTACGCGATATCCGCCGGAATTACGCAGACACAATCTTCCGCCTTCATCCCCTCAGGCAGGAGATTCAAAATCCCCCTGTCAAAAGTCGCCAGCAATGCCTCATTCCGGATCGCCAGGGACAGCAGATGCGCGCCGGTCACCTGTCGATAAGTATGAATCTTTTCCATGGGAATCCATCGTCCGCACAGTATGGAAGCCTCTTCCCCCCAAAATACATGGCCCTGCAGTTTGGTCAAGTCTTTAAGGTAAAGCGCCGCCTCCATTGGGGATCTGGCTTCAGGAATTATTCTGGAATTGGAAGATATCCGAATGAAACCGTTTTCAGTCGCCGGGCATGTGGCCCAACCGGACTCTTTTTGTTTTTGAAACCATTTCCTAGCCGGCGAGTAATGGATATGGTTCGGCCAGGCGAGAGCCACCAGCACATTGATATCCAGAAGGGCGATCAAAAAGAATCCTCGTCGGCGTCACGGACCATTTCAGGAGTCAGCGCTGGAGCGTTTTCTGAAACTCTGAAAGCCGGAATGTCATCGACATGTTCACTGTAGTTTTTCGAAAAAAGGCCTTTTCGCATCAGACTCGAGACCACCTCTCCGATATTCTTGTGCTCCGCGGCGGCAATGCTTCTAGCGGCCTGGTAGACATCGTCATCGATTTTCAGCGTAGTCCTCATAGACCCAATGATACTATTTGATGCTTTGATGTCAAGATGCCTGGATGTTTATTTGAGGTGCGGCAGCTTCCGGCTTCGCATAAGCCGAATCGAAGATTCGGCCAGGCTTCAGGCTTCGCCTTCAGCTACGCCTGACAAGTACTCCCGCACTCCACGGACTTCGTCCTTCAAGCGATAAATTATTTATAAAAATAGTTTTATCTGTATTATCAAGGAACTTTGCAGCTAAGCTGTTTTTCTTCGGATCACCAGAATCCCTAACAGCCCAAATCCCACCAGCATCGCCGTCGCCGGCTCCGGGACCGGCGTCGGCTCGATAAAAGAAGCCGGCGTTCCTGAAACGACCAGGTTATCGATTCGATTATTCCCCGAATAGCTCGTCGCCCCGTCGAAGACGATCCGGAATCCCGCATCGGAATTGTTACTCAGCGCATCTATGCTTCCAAGATCGAAACTCTGCAGCCCGAAATCGATACCCGGCACATACGGGGAGCCGTAGTCGAGCCATGAAAGCCCGGAATCGATGCTGTAGAAGAACTGATTGGTGTTGAATCCCGTACTGGTTCGCCGGGTGGCAAAACGGACGCCGATATTAAAAAATCCGGTTGTATCCACCATCCAGGTGAGGTTTTTCCCGTTATTGGCCTGGTCTTTAAGAACCAGGGACAGGCCCGCCGGATCCCCAAATATTGTGTTTACGCTGCTACCGCTTGAATTTCCGATATCAGCTTCTTCAAAATTACTGTCCATCATTCCGTTGCCGTAATCCACGAGGAATTCCTGCAAGCCTCCGCTTTCGCCCGAGATCGCATCGTTGAAATTCCAAAGAGAAATTGTTTCTGCACCGGCGCTGGAAACAAAACAAAGCAAAAAAACAGTGAGACTGACATATCGCATTTTCGTTCTCCTTTCTTTCCCGTCAGTCTCAATGTTTCGCGAATTCCCCTTTTATTTTAAAAAAAGGAAATTTTGTTTTGTAAAAATATTTTACAATTTCGAGGGGGGGGTATCCACATAAGTTATTGTATTACTTATAAATATGTAGATTTAGTAAGGTTGTTGGCTGCTGTAAAGACATTTTACAACCGGTTCATCCGGTAATTCCGGCATAGAAGTCATCATAATCTTGGAGTGCGCAAGCTTGCTTGCGCCTTGGACAATTTCATAAACCCTTCACATTCAATAAAATAAAACAAGGCGGCAGCTTGCTGCTGCACTCCATGGCTATCGATATCCGCAATAAAAATCTTTTAAATATAATTAATTATTCAATTTACGAATGATTTGAAAAAGATGTTTATATTTGTAATTCAAAAAGAATGAATAACATTAAGATATTTAATGCTAATCAAATACAGTTATCAGAGTATCCATATTCTTAAATCTGGCATGCTTTTTGCTGTTTTATTATGTGAAATTTTTGCCATGGAGGCTTGAATAATGAAAGGATTCATAAAAACGGCTTTAATGATTTCCAGTATTATGATGCTGATAGCCGGCACAGCTTTTGCAGACATAATCATTCCATTTACCGATAATGCTCCGCCGAATTATTGGCCGGGCTACAGCAACGGTACATCTGATGATTCGAAGGAAACGATTGGGGAACCCGATATTTCAGGCGGCCAAATAGTTCTCACAGACAGCGGCTATTTGAAGGAAGTATCCTTCTTTTTCACAGAATGGGGATTCAGACTCATGAAACCCGGGGATCTCTTTCTGAACACGGATAGTGATCCTGAATGGGATTACGTAATGTCTCTATATAATAGAACGGACGGCAGCAACACCGCTTATGATAGCGGTTCGAATAGCCGATATATCCCGACAACTCCATACGGAACGGTACCTTTGTATGCTGTTGAAGAGGATGCCCTCCTGCTTTTAACCGACACAGACAATTCAGGCTATTGGAGCGGATACCTTCTTCGTAACAATCACCCCTTTGCCTATACCGGTATGACGGGTACACCCATCGGTTCTGGTAGCGTTTCGGGTGGGTTCGAAAATAATTCCCCGCTTACATTTACTCTTCCTACCGACACGCTCCTGATTACCGACTACCTGGCAATCGGCTTTGCACAGAACTGTGCAAACGATCCGGTCTACGAAACCGTCGTGCCGGAACCGTCGACTCTCATCTTCCTCGGAAGCGGACTGCTTCTTCTTGGTGGATATCTCAGGAAAAAACGTTCCTGATTCATTCAACGTTTCATTGTTTCATACCAACCCGCGGGATGCGGTTTCCCGCGGGTTTTTCTTTTTAGGGGAAAACTTTTTTAAATTTTATGCTTGGATTTTTTTCCAAAATCTGAATCTCGATCAGAAAGGTTTCAACGGCGTACTCTGTGTGCTTGTCTATTCCAACGGTGAATAACAATACCAGCAGATTGATGTCGGTCTTTTCGCACAACAGGTTACTGAGACTGTTGATGGAGAATTCTCTGTTCCAGGAATGCGTTAGCCATGAGTTTAGACTGCTCCGAACTCTTGGCATTGCTTGTGAGTATAAGGTTAACCGGCACCCAGTTGGTATCAATATCGATGGTCGCCTGTCTGTCTTTCAATCCTTACGGTGTTTTCCGGGAAACGATCAGTACCCGTCCGGGTTCGAGAAGATCCCTGAAAATCGCCCCTTCGGCAATAAATTCAGGGTTCGAGACCACATTGAAATTGATATTTTTATTGTTGGAGTTACAGGGAAGAAGTTACTTAGCTGGATATAAGATCCGTTCATCTGCCCCGACATCTACAGAGCCACTTCGTATTCTTGACTCACAGTCAATATCATCAAGGACATCCGTTAGAAATAGGCCTCGATTAGTCGCACCTTGAATAGTCCCGTTTAAATGCAGGTCGCCTCTATCGGCTCCAATAAACCAGTAGGGCTTTGCATCCGTAACATTATTGGACAGGGTGGCCTTCCCACCATTTCTAGCCGTGATAGGAGCGTTCGTTAAATTATTTATTATTGAGATTCCTCGACTTCTTAAAAATCTGTATTCAATCGAATTTCTGTATATCAGGGAATAAATCGTATTGTTGTAAATTTTGGTATTACTCGAATTTTCCAGGCCGATACCGACATCTCTGGTCGTGAAAATCATATTATTTCGAATCATCCCTCCCTGGTGTCCACGGTCGCCCAGACCGAATCCGATGCCTCTGTCGCAGGCTACAATCGTGTTTTTTTCGACAAGGGTATTGCTTGATTCCGACCAGAAGTGAATGGCGTATTCCGCCAAAGCTTTTTCAGGGCTTCGAATTCCTTGGAAGTGATTGTTTCTTACGACCCAGTCACCGGCATGATGTGCGTCAATACCTCCAATATAATAATCCGGTCCTACTCCCGCGCTGTATTCAAAGGAACACCATTCAACAATGCCTTTGTCTGCTCCTGTACCCGTTTTGGAATTATGGGAAACTTTTATCATCTGTTGCCCGGTATCCAAAATGCGCAAATTATGAATGAGAGGGCCATCAGCATTGTTTTCACCATGTATCTGGATACCATGGTATTTCACGCCACCGATAGTAAGATCCGCCGCCGTAAAATTCTTACCGACTACCTCAAAGATATGAGGAATAGAGCCTGCCATACCCTTCCCGCGGATAATTACATTCTTCCGATTTCCGGATCCGCTGCGGATAGTAACATTATTTCCCTTGATAAAAACTTGCCTTTTAAGATCGTATACACCGTCTTCAAGGAGGATTGTAATATTATTTTTAGCATTAGCTTCCCGGATAGCGTTTTCTAATTCTTCTAGGTTGTTTACGGTAATGGATGGCCCGTTTGTTGTGGGTAATTTGTAACGCAAACACTGGCCGTGAGTTGGAGTCTGGCTGAGGCTTATCCCGATTCCTGCAAAAAATGCCAGATTCAATATTAAGACAATGATTAAAGAATGGCTCTTTTGAGATGAATGCATAGAGGTAAAAAATTTCATGCTTCTAGCCTACCACAGTGATTTTAGAAATACCTGCTTCAAAGATATTTTCGAACATAATCATTGAAAGTTTAATAGTTTTATCTGTCAATGATTTTGAAGGAGAAAACTTATTGGCGGATTTTGTGATTACCATATAAATCCCATTAAAACAGGCCACGCAGATTTCATAAAAATTTTTAAAATAAAGCCATAAGTGCTTTACTCCGTAATTCAAATATTATCTTAAGGATACAGTATTTTCGCCGATAAGCTTTAACAATCGGCTGAACAATGGGTCGGCTGATATATAATAGTTAATAGCTGACAGCATGGGCGGTTTTTAAATTACTCTTGCCACCGTTGCTGTCCAGCGATAAAACTGCAGATATATTATTGGGATTTGAATGTTACACCGCACTGAATCGGCCAGAAATCATGTCAATCGGATCCAACTGGAGGAATCGATGCTACCTAATAACATAAAGAGAATCGCTTTTGCCTGCCTATTGATCGTTTTAATTTTCTCCTTGCAGGCATGCTCGAAAGATCCGAAGACCTATCTCGAAAACGGCAAGATATTTCTTGCCGAAGGCAAATATGCCGAAGCGATTCTTGAACTCAGGAATGCAATCAAAGGGGATGACAAATTATCCGAAGCTCATTATCAACTTGCCCGTGCATACTTGAGCTTGGGCGGCTTACCCGATGCGATGCAAGAGTTGGAGCGCACGGTTGCCACAGACCGGGATAATTATCCTGCTCAGTTAAGGTTGGGAAACCTGCTGCTTTTAACCCGCAAATTCGATGAAGCCCGGAGCAAAGCCGAGTTGATACTGGAAAAGGAACCGGAGAATTTTAATGCCCGGATCCTCCTTGCCAATTCTTATGCCGGGATCATTCAGATTAACGATTCGATCAATGAACTCAGACTCGGTCTGGAGAGAGAGCCCAAGCTGATGCCTACTGTTTTCCGGCTTGGTTCTCCAGATGAATATGCACTTCAGCCTGAAAAGGCTGAAGAAATTTATAAACAAATTCTGGCCGCCAACAGACAATCCGTTATAGCCCGTCTGTGCTTCGGTAATTTCTACATGATGAACCAGCGTATGAATGATGCGGAGAAACAGTTCAAATCCGCTTTGGAAGTGAATCCGCAGTCTAAAGACGCCATTCGTTCGCTAGCATTTTTTTATCTTCAGAACAAGCAATTTGAGGAAGCTGAAGATCAGTATCGGAAATATGTTGAACTGAACGAAGACGACTTCGAACAGCGAGTGGTATTGGCTGACTTTTACCTGGCTACCAACCGGGCAGATAGTGCAATACAGGTTCTGGAAAAGATGGTTGCGGACAACCCAGAATCGATCCTGCCGAAAACACGCCTTGCCGATATCTACATAACCCAACGTTCATTTGTAAAAGCGGGAGAACTCGCCGATGCAATACTGAAATTGGATATAGAAAACGCCCAAGGCAACCTTATCAAGGGCAGGGTTCTGTTGGTAGACAATAAACCCGCCGAAGCTATTCCATTTTTGCAGGTGGCATTAAAAGCCCAGCCCCGATCCGCAATGGCTCACTATTTTCTCGGGATGGCATATTATCAGGATCAGGATCTGCAGTCAGCGAACAAGGAATTTGATAGTGCAATACGTTTTGATCCGACAGCAGTCGCCTCGTATATTGCCCTATCACAGTTGAAATTTGATTCAGGTGATACGGACGCGGCCATCAATTACGCGAAGCAGGCTCTTGACCTTGAACCGAACAATATGCAGGCAATCCTGGTCATGGGCAGGGCGCTAGCTGAAAAAAGAGACTACAGGGCGGCACTTCCCTATCTGCAGCGGTTTGTGCAGGAAAATCCGGATAATACGGCTGGCCGCAATCAATTGGGGATGCTCTATTCAGCTCAGAAAAATTGGGCTCAGGCTGAAGCTCAGTTTGAAGCTGCATTAAAAAGCGATCCGGATAACGTTCAAGCCGTTTCTTCATTGGCACAACTGTACATTTTTCAGGGGAATCCGGAAAAGGCAATTTCCCGATTGGGTGATATGATCGCGCGATATCCTGAAAAGCCAAAACTCTACGAAATTCTGGGTCAAGTTTACCTTACCCAGAATAAAAGAGAAAAAGCCGAAGAAGAATACCGTAAAGCTGCCGCTATTAATCCGGAAGATACCAATCAAAGAGCTCTTCTGGCGGAATTTTATATCAGAACCGGGCAGCAAGACAGGGGTATACAGGTCTTCAGGGAAATTTTAAAGGAGGATCCCCTGAACTCGCAGGTGCATTTGCGCCTTGCGGAAATTCTTCTATCCAAACAGGACTATGCAGGGGCGACGGAATCGGTCGAGAAGGTGTTGGATGAAAATGAGAAGGATCCGGATGCCCTGGTGATGAAAGGCAGGATATTGCTGGCGCAGAAACAGGTAGAAGAAGCCCTTGCAATATTCCAGGAATCTGTGAAGAACGACCAGGCTTCCCAGAATGCCAGATTTTATCTTGGCTTGGCATACCTCACGTCCGGAGACAGCAGACGCGCCGAAACGGAGTGGACCGAAGCCGTGAACCGAGGCGGGCGTTTCGGCCAGCTATACCTGTCCCTTGCGCGCCTCAAACTGAACAATGGAGATAATGACTCTGCATTGCGTTATGCCCAGCAGTGTCTGAATGTCAGTCCTACGTCGGCAGAAGCACGCCTGATTCTAGGCAGCGCGTATGGGAATAAGCGGGATTACGCGCGAGCCGCTGACGAACTTAAAGAATATCTGAGGATCCAGCCGAATGATCCTAACGGATTACTGCGACTTGGGCTTGCTTATCAGGGGCAGGGTAAGCTCAAGGAAGCTGAAGCGGAGTTTGAAGCTGCTTTAGACCAGGATCCGCAGAATCTGCAGGCTTTGAGCGCCCTGGCTAATCTTTATTTCGGTCAAAAGCTTCCGGTAAAAGCGATCCAGCGATTGAACCGCCAGATAGAAAAATATCCAGACAATGCAAAGTTCCATGAACTTCTGGGCAGCGTTTATTTAGCTCAGAACGATCGGGATCGAGCTGAAGCGGAGTACAAGAAGGCGGTTTCTATTGATCCTGTGAATAAATCTCAGCGCCTTATATTAGCCAACTTCTACGATGCCATTGGCAGCGGGGATAAAGCCCTGGAGATTGTTCAGGATTTGATCCGGGAGGATCCTGATAATCTGTTGCTCCAAAAGAGATTGGCTGTTATGTGCCTAAATCAGAGGGAATTTGACAGGGGATTGCAGATAACAGATGAAATTCTGAAGGCTGATGCCAAGGATACCGATGCGCGAATCACCAAGGCACGTATTTTCATGGCTCAAAGCAAAACGGCTGAGGCTGTTAAGGAACTCCGTACGGCTGTAAATAATGACCGGGAGTCGGCTGCGGCACATTATTACCTGGGTATGGCGTATTTATTGGATAAGAAGGACGCGCAGGCGGAAACCGAATGGAATGAAGCGATTAGAAAAAATCCCAATTATCTTACCGCATACCTTTCCCTAATAAAATATAAGCTCGACACGGGAGATGCTGATTCCGCAATCCGCTACTCCCAGGATGCCCTGAAAGCAAATCCTGATTCTACGGATGTCCGTCTGCTTTTAGGCACTGCATACTTCAATAAAAAATATTTCAAAGAAGCTATCGCGGAATTAGAGACTCTGGTTGAAATGAATCCCTCAAATTCCACAGCTCTTTATAGATTGGCTATGACTTACGCGGCCCAGGGTGATTTCACCAAGGGCGAACAGATACTGGAATCAGCCTTGAAAAAAAATCTGGACAACTTTCAGTTACTGGAAGGCCTGGCAAGGATTTATCGCGAGAAGAACCAGCCCGAAGAAACGATCAGGCGCATCAAACGTGAGATTCAGCAATTTCCTGAATCGACTGATCTTTATGTATTGCTGGGACGTGCTTATTTCACATGGGAGCGCTATCCGGATGCCGAAGAGGCATTTAAAAAGGCTATTGAAATCGACAAGAATAATCTCACGGCCTATTCCTACCTCGGAAACACTTATATTAAACAGAAGTCGTTTGATAAAGCAGCCCGGGAGTTTGAAAATGTTCTGAAAATGAATCCTGAATCCGTTCAGTCCCATGTCATGTTGGGAACGATTTATCAAATGCAGGACGATATTACAAATGCGAAGCTGCAATTTCGGGAAGCACTGAAACTGGACCCGGATCAGGCTATAGCGGCCAATAACCTTGCATGGATTCTCAGTGAGATTGATGGGAATCTGGACGAAGCGATGGAAATTGCTTTAAATGCCAGGCGAATTTCTCCTGATTCACCCAACATTGCCGATACATTGGGCTGGATTTATTACAGGCGCGGCGCCTACCGGTCGGCGGTAGAGCTGCTTGAAGAGTGCGTAAGAAAGGAACCGGAGAACGCAACCTTTCAGCTGCACCTGGGAATGAGTCTATACAAGAATGGAGATACTTTCAGGGGTAAACAGGCAATATCAGAGGCGAAAAAATTGAATCCGGATTTGCCGGGCATTGATGAAGCCATGAAGCTTATCAAGGATTTATGATCGGATTGCGGTTGCTCCTCTTAGAACGTCGTCGCATTACGGCACCGGCTTTTGAGCAACACCGGTGCCTTCGGTAATACATTGAATTATTGAGAAATAAGAAAATCTGGGTATGCACTTGATTCCCCTAACCGCTATTCATAGTGTTTTTGGAGCTGGCAAGCGTGTGACCGCCAACCAGATCCTTGGC
>JAFGDF010000057.1 GCA_016932235.1 Deltaproteobacteria bacterium
CTCTATATACAGATAATTCTCGAAACACTTTTTAGGCCAAAATTCGGTTTATCCTCGTAATATAAGGAGGTTATCAGATCTTTCTACCTGATGACTGAAGTAGTATAGGGCAACATGGCAATATTTCTTGCCCTCTTTATCGCGACAGTCAACTCCCTCTGATGCTTGGCACAGTTTCCTGAAATTCTTCGTGGGACGATTTTGCCTCTTTCGGTAGTGAACATTCTGAGCATTCGAGGATCTTTGTAGTCAATAACAATGCTGCTGTCAGCACAAAACCTGCATACCTTCCTTCTATGATATGACATTCTCTGGTTGCCGTCTTTATTAAATATCATCTTCTTCCTCTTCTTCCTCATTATCTATTTCATGAAATTCCTGCTGATCAGTTTCCTCGTCATAGACCTTCTGCTTCTCTTCGGTCGGGACCGCTTTGTCGGCATTTTTTGCTTTTTGTAATAATTCCTCCGGATCAGCTTTATCGGACAGCTTTACAGTCTGAAATTTCAGAATTCTGTCATCCAGGTTCAGGGCCCTTTCAAGCTCAGCCGTCACCCCGGAATCGGCACAATATTCGATATAGTAAAATGTCCCTTTATCATGTTTTTTGATATTATAGGCAAGTTTCTGTTTCCCCCACTCCTTGCTTTTGATGATTATACCATTCTGCGTTTGGACAAACTTATTAAATTTTTCGATGATTTGCTTATTATCATCTTCGGAAACATCCGGGTTAATGATATAAATTATCTCGTAGTGCCTCATTGATTTATTTCTCCTTTCGGACATGTATTATTTGTTTAAAAGGTCCCGCCTGAAACCACTTTTCTCCATACAGAAATAAAAGGCGGCTTTCGCGGAACAAGGAGTTAATATATAAAACATATTTGGCTATCACTGAAACCGTCGGTTGTCAAGCAGTTTAAGATGGATTTTTTAATCTTATCAACGATCTCCCCTGTGAAACGCCTCATCGGCCTCTTTCCTGATCTCATCAGCCATATGGCTGTATCTGGGAGAGAAGTGAAACAGTGAAAACTGTTTCACCCTTGCTTCCCGCGCTATCTCACCGGCCTCCCTTGCGGTAAGGTGGTACTTTTTTAGGGCGGTTTCTCTTTCACTGTGTAAAAAAGCGGCTTCGATAAAGAGGTGATCGGCATCTGCTGAAAGTCTAATGATTTTATCGCGATTTTCAGGACTGCAAACAACATCTGCCACATACACGATCTTCTGCCCTGGAGAGATCAGGGCAATTTTCTCTGACAATTCACCAAGTAAAAATCGTCTTTCACGTATCACCTTGCCTCTCTTCTCCCAGGTGACGGTAAAATCTGAGTCCAAACTCAGGTTTCTGTAAAGGGAATCTTTGAAACGGTTAATCCATGGTCCAACTTCGAGATCAAGTTCCTTGAGCCCTTCTTTCATAATATTGATGTAAAAATTTTCTATCAGGGAAAATCCAAGGCAGGCTATCTTGTGGTCCAGAAGAGCCGCTTCAACCATAAATGCCGGCTCTTTCAAAATGACCCCCGAAAAAGATCCTTTCTCTTCTTTTTCATCCGCCACAAAACGGTTTCTGCAGTCATATATCCTGGTAATGATACTATCCGCATGTACCTCCGTTGCCTTAAGCCGTAGATTATTCGGGTATTCATCCACAAGATTCCACGTGTAACCGGACAATTTCCCCTCGACACGATCAAAAAAGCCGGGAGGTCCAAACAGATGGATCTCCTTTTCGCGCCCCAGAAAAACCCTTAATATTGTGTCAAACCCTATAAAATGATCCATATGGGTATGGGTCACAAAAACATGTGTAAGTTTCAGGAGCTCTTTTGATGACAGCGGCTGCAGGTCCCCTATATCGAATAAAAGCGCCCTTTTTTCGAAGAGAAAGGGGACAAATAATCCCGGATCTGATAAAGGGTCGTTTATCAGTCTCGGTTGAAAGGATGGTCTCATTGTCGGGCTCCCCCCTTTTTTCGTTTGCTCCGAAATCGAAAAAAGATATTTAGTCTTTTTTTATAATACAAAAATGAATATAATTTTATACCTTTTATGAAATTCCCCTGAAAATCAACTGGCGAATGAAAATGCGGAAGATCAAAATCTTATCCAGAGAATGGCGGACAGGTTCTGACAGGCTCCACAAAAATAGGAAAAATCTTAATCCGGATTTACTCAAATACAGCCTTCCTGAGGAACCGGGGGTCTATCTATTCAGCGACGCATCCGGACGTATCTTATATATCGGCAAAGCCAAAAATATCAGGAAAAGGGTCCTTTCATATTTTAAAACGTCTTCCGACCTTCCCGTCAAGACCGTGGTTATGATGAAACACGCCAGATGTCTGGATTATATCGTCACGGCGACCGAAAATGAAGCGTTTATTCTGGAGAGCAATCTTATAAAGAAAAAACTGCCCCGCTATAATGTTATTCTACGGGATGATAAACAATACCCATTATTGAGGTTTGACATAGAGGAAAGATTTCCAAGACTCACAATCGTCAGAAAAATCAAAAAGGATGGTGCTTTATATTTCGGCCCCTTTTCTTCAACAGGATCAGTCAGAAGCACACTGAAGATAATAGACCGGATCTTTTGTATCAGGAAATGCAGGAGCAAGGGTCTCCCGATACGGTCAAGACCCTGCCTGAATTTTCAACTCGGGCGCTGCCTCGGTCCATGCGCCAATGAAGTGAATCCTTCATATTACAATGAAATGGTTAATCAGGTAAAACTCTTTCTTGAAGGCCGCAACAGGGAGCTCCTCTTTAGATTAAGGAAAGAGATGAAGCTGTCCTCGGATAATCTCGATTATGAAAAGGCGGCAAAGATACGTGACCAGATTCTTGCTGTTGAAAAAACCATAGAACGGCAGGTTGTGGTTTCTCATAAAATGGATGATAAGGATGTTATCGGGCTTACCCATAAAAACGGAATGTTCCAATTGGTTATCCTCTTTGTTCGTAAAGGATATCTCCAGGGCAGTGGAAATTGTCTCTTCAGGGATAAAGGAGATGATCCATCGGAAATCATGGAGTCTTTCATAAAGCAATATTATGCGAATGATGTATACATCCCAAGGCAAATACTGATTTCAGAACCCTTGGATGATGTAATTTCAATAAGTTCGTGGCTTTCTGAACGGGCCGGCGCCAGGGTATCCATACAGCGCCCTGTCCGGGGAGAAAAAAAGAGCCTTGTCAGCATGGCATTGGCAAACGCCGAAAAGCTGCTTGAAGGAGAAATGCAAGGCCGGGACATCTCTCTGATGGAGAGTGTAAAAAGCGTTCTAATGCTGAATAGAATCCCGAGAACTATCGAGTGTCTTGATATCTCGAACTTGCAGGGGGATATGCCGGTCGGCAGTATCGTAACGTTTCTGGACGGCCTTCCCCGAAAATCAGGCTATCGAAATTATAAGATAAGGGATTTCAATAATATCGATGACTACGGCATGATCTCTCAGCTGGTTAAGAGGAGACTTGGGCACCCTGATCTGCCTGATCTGTTCTTGATAGATGGTGGAAAAGGCCACCTGAACGCCGTGATAAAGGCCCTGCTCGATTTTAAAAAAACTGATATTCCTGAAGTTGTCGCTATCGCAAAAGCCGATTCCAGTAAAAAAGAGCAGGCCGATAAGATATTCCTGCCCGGCCGGAAAAATGCCCTTAATCTAAAAAAAGACAACCCTGTCCTTTTCCTGTTGATGCGTATCCGTGACGAAGCCCATCGCAGGGCGATTTCTTACCACCGAAAGCTCCGGAGTAAGAACCTCACGGAATCATCACTGGACCTTGTCTCCGGGATTGGCAAGAAAAGGAGAGAGATGTTGCTACTTCACTTCGGCGATATATCCGGTATATCCCGGGCAAAACCCGAAGACATGGCCCGCCTGCCCGGTATAAGCATCGATCTCGCAAAAAAAATCGTCATCCATCTGAATGAAAATCGGCACATTTTTGATTGACATTGCGGATCAAATTATGGTATCTGGTCTCAAACTGTATGATATTAGCCGGTTTTTATTTCTCAGGTCACACTTTATCCGCTGAATCTTGTACACTCCCTGTAAACGCAAAAAAGTTGAGAGCTCAATTTGGCTTTAAGAAAATTCACCATAGTCTTATTACCGGACGGGGCCAGGAAAGTAAGACAGCTCAAAATACCCAAATTCCTTATCAGTATCATCTTTATTTTAATCCTCGCCGCGATAGCCTTCCAGGGATGGGTAATATCCGATTACAAAAAAATAAAGGCCATGCTGCCTGAACTGGCTCAGAAAGAAAACGAAAACAAACAGTTAAAGACTCAGCTCGCGTCGTTAGCTCACAAGTTTGACGAAGTAAATACCCGGATGGCCGAGTATAAGAAATTTGATGATAAATTACGGGTAATGGTGGACCTGGAGCCGGATGAAAATAATTTCCAATTTCTGGGGATTGGAGGTTCCGACCCCGCTCTCCTCGATCCTAAATATACAGTAGAGAAGGCTCACCGAAAGCTCGTCAGGCTCATGCACCAATCCCTTGATAACCTGGATACCGAGATTTCATTACAGACACAGAAAAAATCAGAACTCTACAGCTTTCTTGAAGAAAGAAAGTCCATGCTCTCGTGCACGCCCTCTATCTGGCCGACAAAGGGCTGGATAACTTCCAATTTTGGCAATCGAATCTCTCCCTTCACCGATCAGAAGGAGTTCCATAGCGGTCTGGATATCTCGGCAAGAACGGGATCACCCATAATAGCTCCCGCCGACGGCATTGTGGATTCGATCGGAAGCACTTATGGTTTCGGCAAGACCATTATTATTAAACACGGGTATGGCCACAAGACAAAATACGCGCATCTATCTGAATATCTGGTAAAAAAAGGGGAAAAGGTAAAACGTGGACAACATATAGGGCTCGTGGGAAGCAGCGGTCGCACAACCGGCCCTCATCTCCACTATGAAGTCCATGTCAAGGATGTCCCTGTCGATCCACTCAGATATATCCTCAATTAAATACCTGCTGTTTTCAGATTCACTTCTTGTTACTAATGGTGTATATAAAGAAGAACTGGTTCCACTCCTATTTTAATGAACCCGTAAAAACCGTTTTTTTCCATTATTCCCGAGCATGCGGGGAACACAATGACTCCAGCAGACTGTCGGATTTTATCCAACAGTCTGTTAGACGAAAGATTTAGCAAATGATCGGAAATATTCTGAAATCAATCTTCGGAAGCCAGAATGACAGGGAGCTTAAAAGGATCAGTCCAATAGTTGATCTTATTAACGGCTTTGAGCCTGCATTTAAGGCATTATCAGACGACCAGCTACGGTCAAAAACCAATGAATTTAAGGACAGGCTATCTAAAGGGGAGACCCTCGACGAGCTCTTACCTGAAGCGTTTGCCGCTGTGAGGGAGGCCTCAGTAAGGGTACTCGGAATGCGGCACTTCGATGTTCAGCTCATAGGAGGCTTTGTCCTCCACTCGGGAAAGATAGCGGAGATGAAGACAGGTGAAGGCAAGACCCTCGCAGCGACACTCCCTCTGTATTTAAATGCCCTCGCTGAAAGAGGGGCGCATCTGGTTACCGTCAATGATTACCTAGCAAAAAGAGACGCCGAATGGATGGGCGGTATCTACAATATGCTCGGCATGTCGGTGGGCGTAATAGTGCACGGCATGAGTGACACTGACAGAAAAAAGGCATACTCATGCGATATTACATACGGAACCAATAATGAGTTTGGCTTTGACTACCTCAGGGATAACATGAAGTTTGATCCTAAAGATTTTGTTCAACGCGGCTTCAATTATGCGATCGTGGATGAGGTGGACAGCATTCTCATTGATGAAGCAAGGACTCCACTGATAATAAGCGGGCCGGTTGAGCACAGTGAAAACAAAACATACATGGATGCCAAGCCTTCGGCCATAAGCCTTAAAAAAAGGCAGTCAACCATTATCCGCTCCATACTTCAGGAGACAAAGGAACGGCTGGCGGAGGAAGATTATTCGGACAAGACAGTGGAATTACTTCTCCAGGTTAAACGCGGCGATCCAAAAAATCCTGTTTACCTGGATATCCTTGCAAAGAATCAAAGCCTGAAAAAAGATATCGACAGGACCGAGAGCCTTTTAAGAAGTCAAAAACTTCTCCCGGAGCTAGATAAGGAGTTATATTGCGTTATTGACGAACGAAGCAACGCGGTTGAACTGACCGATAAAGGCATAAAACTCCTGTCAAGCAGTGGCCTGGGGGACTTTCTGCTCCCGGACCTTGATCAGGAAAGCTACAATATCCGTGAGGATAAAAGCCTCGGAGAAATTGAAAAGGCCGAAAAATTAAAAACACTTGAAGATGGCTATATGAGGGCTTCCGAACTTCTGCATGCCACTCAGCAGCTTATAAAAGCATACTGGCTTTTTGAAAAAGACGTGCACTATGTTGTCAAGGATGGCCAGGTTGTTATTGTCGATGAATTCACGGGACGCATGATGCCGGGCCGTCGCTGGAGTGACGGTCTTCATCAGGCCGTCGAAGCAAAAGAAGGGGTAAGTGTTGCCGATGAAAACCAGACACTTGCAAGCATAACCTTTCAAAATTTTTTCCGTATGTATGATAAACTTGCGGGAATGACAGGCACCGCGGATACTGAAGCTGCTGAATTCGGCAATATCTACAAGCTTGAAGTGCTCGTCGTGCCGACAAACAAGGAAATGATACGCATCGATTTCCCTGACGTTATCTATAAAACAGAAAGGGAAAAATATAATGCGGTGGTCAATGAGATTAAAGAATTATATGAAAGGGAACAGCCCGTCCTCGTGGGTACCATATCCATTGAGAAATCCGAAATCCTCAGCAAGATGCTTAAAAGATCCGGTGTTCCTCACTCGGTGCTGAACGCCAAACATCATGAGAGGGAAGCCGAAATCATAGCAAAGGCCGGACAGAGAAAAACCGTAACCATATCGACCAATATGGCGGGGCGCGGCACGGATATTGTCCTCGGGGAAGGTGTCGTTGACCTGGGCGGCCTCCATATACTCGGCACGGAAAGACATGAAAGCCGCCGGATTGACAACCAGCTGAGAGGCAGATCAGGAAGACAGGGCGATCCGGGATCATCGCGGTTCTACCTGTCTCTTGAAGATGACCTCCTGAGGATATTCGGCTCCGAAAGAATATCATCAATAATGGACCGGCTGGGAATGGAGGAAGGACAGCCTATTGAGCATAACCTCATCTCAAAGGCCATAGAAAATGCGCAGAGAAAGGTCGAAGCGCATAATTTTGATATCAGAAAACATCTGCTGGAATATGATGATGTTATGAATAAACACAGGGAGATAATCTATTCCCTGAGAAAAGATGTGCTTACGGGCGAGAATCTGAAAACCATTATACAGGATATGTTAGAGGAAAAAATCTATACCGCTGTTGAGTCTTTTACCGATCCGAAAGAGTTCCCGGAAAACTGGGATATTAAGGGACTCAAAGATTATTTCTCCAGGCTTCTTGGATTTCGGCCGAATATCGGACCTGAGGACCTTGGCCAGGAGAAATTCGACGGTCTTAAACAGGAAGATCTCACCGAACTTATTAAAAATCAATCTTCTGATGTGTATGATAGAAGAGAGGCTGAATTCGGGAAAGAGGACTTCGAGAATGTCCTCCGGATTATTATGTTACAGATTATTGACAACCAGTGGATAAATCACCTCCAGGACATGGATCATATGAAAGAGGGGATCGGATTGAGGGGCTACGGACAGCTTGATCCTCTTAGAGAATACCAGAAAGAAGGCTTCGCACTTTTTGAAGAACTCACCGAGCGAATCAGGGAAGAGACCCTTATGACTCTCTCGAGAATTCAGCTACTACGGCGAAGGCCTCAGGAAATGCCCAGGGAGAAAAAAAAGAGCCTTCATTTGAGCCATGGTGAAAGCGGCCAGGTGGAAACGGTAAAGAGAAAGGATAAAAAGATCGGCAGAAACGACCCCTGCCCATGCGGGAGCGGGAAAAAATATAAAAAATGTTGCGGGGCAAATTTATGATAGATCAGGGTAACCGGTACAGAGTAAAGGATTTAAGAAAAAGAAATAATATAGAAGGTTATATATGAAGAAGGATAAATTTGGTATTCAGGGGTTTAAGGCCTCCGTCATCGCGGCAGGCATTAAAAAAGACAAGTCGCTTGACATGGCTCTCATTGTTTCTGAAACAGAGGCCTCTGCGGCAGGGGTGTTTACGACAAACAAGGTCAAGGCCGCTCCTGTTATCTTTTCAATGGAATGCCTCAGGAACGGCAAGGCCAGGGCAATAATAGCGAACTCTGGGAACGCGAATGCCTGCACCGGCAAAAATGGCATTAATGATGCCCGGACAACCGCTGAACTTGTCGCGGCCGAAGTCGGTATCAATCCCAGGGAAGTCCTGGTGGCATCAACAGGCGTGATAGGTTCTCCCATGGATATGACAATTTTTAGAAGAGCCGTTCCAAAGCTTGCCAAAAAACTCTCATACAATGGAATTCCCAGGGCGGCCGAGGCTATAATGACTACAGATTCTTTCCCCAAGTTGAGGACCTTTCACGGCATTGCGGGAAAAAAGCCCTATCGGATTACAGGCATCGCAAAAGGCGCGGGCATGATTATGCCGGATATGGCGACTATGCTGTGCTTTATCCTGACCGATCTGAACATAAAGCCGAAAGACCTGAGAGCAGCCCTTTCAGAGGCCGTCGAAGCCAGTTTCAACAGGATAACCGTGGATGGGGATACAAGCACAAACGACACGGTCCTGGTTCTGGCAAACGGAATGGCGGAAAACAAAAATCCGGGCGATGCTGATTTCCGGGAATTCCAAAAGGGATTACAGCAGGTAATGACCGATCTTGCACAGATGATAGTAAAAGATGGCGAAGGAGCAACTAAAGTCGTCAATATCAGGCTAAGAGGTGCTGAACGGCGGAATGACGCCTTGAAAGCCATAAGGAATATAGCGAATTCCAGCCTTGTCAAAACAGCATTCTACGGCCAGGACCCGAACTGGGGAAGAATAATGGCGGCCATCGGAAGATCTGATATATCGATGAATGAGGAAAAGGTTGAGATCTGGATAGACGATATCAAGATTGTGGACAACGGCCTGGCTGTAGGAAAGGAGGCCGAAAGGAGAGCCGCTGAAAGGATGAAAAATGAGAAGTTCAGCCTGACAATAAATCTCAATGTGGGCAAATATGAAGAGGAATATTCAACCTGCGACCTGACCCATGAATATGTGTCCATAAATGCGGATTACAGGACATAATCCATTCGCTTTTTATCGGCGAAACCTTTGATGAACTCATAAAAAGTCACGGAAGCCGTCACTCCCGCGAAGGCGGGAGTCCAGAATTCCTTAAAATCATTGGATTCCCGCCTGCACGGGAATGATAGAAAAAGACGTTCTTTGACTTTTAGAGGGCTGTCAACCTTAACTGCCCGGAATTTATATCCTGCAACTATCCCATCCTATATTTACGATACAGGCCCCTGAACTGGTGGTAAGTCAGGCCCAGGAGTTTCGCCGCCAACCTCTGGTTGTATCTCGCATCCTTTAACGCATCTTCCACCAGACCTTTTTTAAAAGCGTCAACCATTTCATGAAAAGAGCGTTGCTCAGGTTCCAAGAGATTCTTGAGCATGACAGGACCTTCAGATAGATCATCTTTTTCCCGGAAACTTATAACATTATAAGGAGATTGAAAGGGATCAAAGATTATGTCTGAGTCAGAAATTTCTGTAGAATCAGATCTATAAACCGCCCGCTCAACAAGGTTTTTGAGTTCACGAACATTCCCGGGCCAGGAATAGTTTTCAAGCACCTTAACGGCGTCGCTGCTGAAAAAAGGTATCTCATCACGCTTAAGCTCAAAAGACATTCTGCCAGCAAAATATTTTGCCAGAAGCATGATATCTTCCTTTCTCTCCCTCAGCGGCGGCAGAAAAAGGACTTCAAAGGATAAACGATCCATGAGATCCTGTTTGAACAACCCCTTTGATGCCAGCATTACCAGATCGGCATTTGTCGCCGCGATTATACGAACATCAACTTCTATACTTTCGGAGCTTCCAACTCTCTCGAATGTCCCGTATTCAACAACCCGAAGGATCTTTTCCTGTACCTCCAGAGGAATTGTCCCTATTTCATCCAGAAAGATGCTGCCATTATCAGCGTTTTCGAACCTTCCGGTTCTTCTCTGATCAGCACCCGTAAACGCGCCCCTCTCGTAACCAAACAGCTCCGACTCGATCAGGGATGGGTTAAGGGCTGAGCAGTTAAGGGCAATCATCGGTCCATCCCATCTGGAGGAAAGATAATGCAGCCTTGCTGCTGCGAGCTCCTTACCCGTGCCCCTCTCACCAAGCAATAGAACAGGCCGATTAATCGGCGCCACCCTTGCCAGACGCTCTTGAAACACAAGAAATTTTTCCGACTGGCCAAGGGCCTCTGGCATTTTCATCGGTAAGCCAATTTTAATAGACTTTTCACTTTTAGACATCATATTTCACCAAAATTTGCCATATTTTAGTAAATATTACTGAATATTAGCAATATATACTATCTATGTACTTATCTGTCAACCCCATAACAGCCTGAAATTCCACCTTTTCTGTAAAAAAGGCCCAATTGGCACAATTCCTGCCTATAGGATTATTAAAAGACATCGTCTAATTTCAAATTTTAAAGGGAGGATATTATGGGAATTTTTACACGATTTCGGGACATCATAAGCTCAAATATCAATGCAATGCTTGACAGAGCGGAGGATCCTGAAAAATTGGTTAAACTGATGATTCGTGAAATGGAGGACACCCTTATTGAAATCAAGGCATCATGCGCGGCAGCTATGGCAGGGTCAAAAAAGGTTAAACGGCAGCTTGATGAAACCGAATCAAGGATAAAATATTGGGAAGAAAAAGCCCCGCTGGCTGTAAGCAAGGGCAGAGATGATCTTGCCAGAGAGGCACTGATCGAAAAACGAAAACATATAGAAACAGCAACAGCGCTGGAGCGGGAACTTGCTGAGCATGATTCCTTGATAAAGGAATACCATGATGATATTCGACAGCTTGAAGAAAAGCTTGAGGGGGCCCGTGAAAAGCAGCGTATGCTCATCCAGCGGCATATCCATGCAAATAAAAAAAGGCGTGCGCAGGAGGACATTCGGCGTATTAATAGCGCGGAAACAATCCTGAAATTTGATGAGCTTGAGAATCGCATTGAGAGGATGGAGGCGGAAGCGGACCTCGTTAACTTCGGTAGTCGACCGTCTCTTCATAAAGAGCTGGAAGGATTGTCAAATATTGATGAAATTGAGGAGGAACTTCAATCCTTAAAATCATCCTTAATAAAAAGAGATTAATTATTTATAAGGTAATTGGATCTTCATATTGATATTAGCTTTAAGATCTAATAAACTGGAAATGGATAAAAACGAGAAAATCATCTAAATTTCCACAAATGAAAGGGAAAATCAAATATGCCTGGTCTTATTATCGTAGCAATAGTCTTTGGTGGTATTATACTCGCCTTGGCCATAATAGGCAGCACGATATTAATGGGGATAAAATTGATGAAAGGCGGTATCTCCAGGAAAGGCAGGGAATCACAGACCGATGAAGCCAAAATGATCCAGGAAATACACCAGGGCCTTACCCGCATGGAAGAGAGGGTTGATGCCCTGGAAACTATCATTCTTGACCATGAAAGAAAGGATCGCACCTCATGAGAAGGTTTAAAAAATATCGCAACTTTCATAGGAATTATAACGGATTTAGATCAGGATTTAGGAGACGCTTCGAAAATATCTACGAAGGGGGTCTGCATCGCTCCAGAAATGGAATCATTCTTGGCGTATGCAGGGGGATCGCCGAATATTTTGATTTTTCGGTTTTTTGGATCCGGGCGATTGCGGTTATTCTTCTCTTAATAAGCGGTCTCTGGCCAATAACAGCCATCTATTTTTTAGCCGCCCTGCTTATGAAACCTGAGCCCGTATTACCTATTCGGGATGACGAGGAACAGGAGGTTTATGACAGTTATCTCCATTCACGCAAGGCTACCACCGACCGAATGAAAAGGAGATTTGAAAACCTCGAGCGCCGTATCCAGAGGATGGAGCACACGGTGACAACACAGGAATATGACTGGGAGAACAGGCTTAATTCATGAGATTATCGGGAAAGGTTCAAATAGACCACCATGCTTCGATGCGGCCGAAATGAAAAGTGATATTGGTTCGGCTTTCCGTATTTTCTAATCTTGTATTATTGCATTCGTTCATAATCCTTCTTTATCTCATCTATCATTATTGCTTGTCTTTTAATAATCCAGATCACAAATCTTATCTGGATCTTTTTATTGACAGCTCAGCCTGCCGTAACTAAGATTGCATCTTACCGGTTTTCAGTAATTGGAGGTAAAATGTTTGCGGTTATTATGGCCGGAGGGTCGGGAAACCGTTTCTGGCCCATAAGCAGGGCAAAAAATCCAAAACAGTTATTAAAGATAATTGGAGAAGAGTGCATGCTTGTTGAGACCTGCAATCGTCTTAACCCACTCATTAAAGATGAAGAGATAATCGTAATTATCGGAAGTATCCACCGGCAGGAAACAGAAAAGGTCCTCCTAAACAGGAATGTGCACCTAATAGCAGAACCGGTGGGGAAGAACACTGCCCCATGCATAGGATTGGGCGCTCTCATTGCTCTTCAGATGGGTTGTGACAAACCCGTTGCCTTCCTTCCCGCGGATCATTTCATCGCAAACCCGTCCTCATTCCTTGATGCACTGAAAACCGCCTCAACTGTTGCTGAATCCGGAGGGATTGTCCTGCTAGGAATAATACCGACAAGACCCGAAACAGGTTACGGATATATAAAAAAATCAGTCAGCGGGTCGGAGTTAGGGGGTCATAAGGTGTACCAGGTAGATGCTTTTGTTGAAAAACCTGATCAGACAAAGGCCCTTCAGTATCTTGCAAATGAAGATTATTACTGGAACGCCGGAATATTTGTTGCGACACCGGGTACCATTATGGCGGAGATTAAAAAAAATATACCTGATCTCTACGAGGGCCTTGAGAGTTTAAAAAAATCGCTTGGAACTGATTCCTTTGAAAATGAGATGGAACGGGTATATGGGGAACTGCAACCTGTCTCATTTGATTATGGCATAATGGAAAAAACCCATTCACCCCTTTATATTGTTCCTTGCGAATGCGGCTGGAGTGATGTGGGTTCATGGAACTCCCTCTACGAACTGCGAAAGAAAGAATCCGACAGGTCCGGAAACCTTGCGGATGGCAATGTCTTGCTGATTGACTGCAGTAACAGTTTTATATCAGAAAACAGCAAGCGGCTTGTGACATGCCTAGGTATTGACAAATGCCTGGTAATAGACACCCCTGATGCTTTATTGATCGCGGATATTGACAGATCCCAGGACATTCGAAAAATCGTGGATATTTTAAGAAAAAATAATAAAACGGAATTACTATGAATCCTTTTATCTTCAGAGAATATGATATTCGTGGAACGTTTCCGGATGAATTGAACATGGAAACAATGTATGTGCTGGGTCTTTCAATCGGCACCTACTATCACGCCCACAACGTGAGCAGAATATCATTGGGCAGGGACTGCCGCCTTAGCTCGCCCGAACTCAGAAAGCACCTGATAAGGGGGCTTTCGGAAGCCGGGATCAACACACTGGATGTCGGGATGGTCCCCACTCCGCTCCTATACTTCTCAATACACAGCCTTGAAACAGGAGGCGGCATACAGATCACCGGAAGTCACAACCCTCCCGAATATAACGGCATCAAGATATGCCTTGGAACCCTGTCTATACATGGCAAAGAGATTCAACAGATCCGTGAAATCCAGGAAAAGGGTGTCTTTCATAAGGCAGAAGGTACGGTTGTTGATAAAGATGTAATTCCCGCTTACCTGGACTATCTAAAATCTAACATCCGGTGCGGTGACATATCAAGGAAGATAGTCGTTGACGCGGGGAATGGGGTGGGGGGACTGGTAGCCCCTGATGTCTATACAGGCATGGGCGTCTCGGTTGAAAGGCTCTACTGCGATCCCGACGGCCGTTTTCCAAACCATCACCCTGATCCGACAATTCCTGAAAACCTTAAAGACCTTATGACGAAAGTTGCCGAGACATCCGCGGACATGGGTATAGCATTTGATGGTGATGCCGACAGGATTGGCGTTGTGGATAATAAAGGGAATATCATCTGGGGAGACCAGCTTATGACTATATTTTCCCGTGATATCCTGAAGCATCACCCGGGGGCAAAGATCATTGGAGAGGTCAAGTGCTCGCAGACGTTATATGATGATATAGAGAAACTGGGTGGCCACGCCATCATGTGGAAAGCCGGGCACTCCCTGATAAAAAGCAAGATGAGGGAAGAAGGAGCGCTTTTTGCTGGGGAAATGAGCGGCCATCTTTTTTTTGCCGACCGTTATTTCGGGTTTGATGATGCCATATACGCGGGCGCCAGATTAATCGAGATTATCACCAGGGAAAATGTGACACTCCAGGACCTTCTGTCGGGAATACCCAGGACTGTAACCACCCCGGAGATCCGTCTGGACTGTCCTGATGACAGAAAAATCCGGGTTGTCGATCAGATGGCCGAATCCTTCAGGTCAGAACAGGACGTAATTGACATAGACGGCGCCAGGGTCCTTTTTCAAGGGGGATGGGGTCTTATAAGGGCATCGAATACCCAACCGGTTATAGTCCTGCGGTTTGAGGCAGTGGATAAAGAACGGCTTGAAGAAATAAAAAACATCTTCATGGACAAGCTGAAAAATGTTATGTAGCCGGTGTATATCTAAAAATCTCTGTCTTAAATATATTCGGAATAAGCTCTTATGGGTATTCTAGGAGACTGTCGGCCAAAGTCCGACAAACTGCTGGAATGGCAATAAGGCTACAAGTCTGTCATTCCGGCCCCTGAGCCGGAATCCAGATTAGATACAGCCCTTCGGGCAGTCTCGAATCACTATCCGAATTCATGCTAAGTCCATCGATTCATAAATTCGGTAACGAATTTAGTTGCTCAGGACTTAGTGCTGAGTGAGCATTTTATCTATTCCGATTCGTCAAAATACGTGACCGTATTTGCGAATCGAAGCATTAAGTATTACGAAGTTTCTTCTATTATCAAAATGAAGTTTTAAACTGAGAGTTTACCAATAATACCAGCATAATTCACAAAAGGCCGGACTTTTGAAAAACATATCTCAATGGATAAAGGCAAACGAGGAAACGCTCTTAAAACAGTCCAGAAGTTTTGCCATTCCCATACTGAACCTGGATGACCGCTTCAGGCTGCCCATAATGGTGGAATACAACCTTAACAAGACGATTGACACTATTGAGGATTCTCCGGGAATCGAATATGATGAAAAGATCGCCCTTATCCGTGAGTTCTGTGAATATTTAGACAAGAACGAGGTTTCTGGTAATGTCAGGAAGCGAATGCTGGACGCAACAGCACATGATGAGGCTTACGTATTTAAGAATTACGAACACATGATAAATCTCTTTAATTGTCTCCAGGATGAAGAAACCGCCTTAATGAAAAAATGGACAAATAAGATGGCCGAAGGGATGTGCATCTTCCTGAAACGGCCAATTTATACGCAGGATGATCTTAATCAATATTGTTATTATGTTGCGGGAACGGTAGGTATCTTCCTTACAAATATCTTAAAGCTGAAAGGATCGAATATTACAAAGGAAAATTTCCGTATCCTGGAGGGCAGTGCAGTTTATTTCGGGCTGTTTTTACAGAAACTTAACATCATCAGGGATTACATTGAAGATAGAGACGTGAAAAAAAGATGCTTCTGGCCGCAAAAATACCTTGAAACTGAAAAAGACCAGATTGATGTCCTGAATCGCCTGTGTGATGAAACATCCAAAAATGATGTACCGCGGGCGATAGATTATTATTGCCATATCCCCCCGGGAAACGATTCTTATGATTATTTTATCAGATTTATTCTAAGCTCTGGACTTGAATATCTTAAGATCCTTAAGAACAACAAATCAGTGTTCTCCAGGATAAAAGTAAAACTCCCCGCAGTATTTATCAAAACCCTTTTTAAGAAAGTTTCATCCCAATCCCGAGTGGAATTCAGAGATTATTGTAATCGATTTCTTGCCGAACCCTAAAAACCCTTTTTCATTGGTTTCCAAAATATATCTGGATTCTTTTATGATAATGATCACTGATTCGACTAAAGCCGTCATGCCCGTGCAAACGGGCATCCAAACATTTTATATGACATCTTATGAAAATGGATTCCCGGGGAAAAATTTGCATGGAATTAATATTCTCGGTATCTTCTTATCATCGGTTCGACTATCGAGTTTATTTTGGGAAATCTAAGACGGCCATCGTGATTTTACTGTGTGGTGGTTCTAAAAAATCTCAGTCAAAAGATATTCAGTTAGCTCAGGCATACTGGGCCGATTTTAAGAGGAGGGCGAAATGAAAAAAATAACAGAAAAATATGAAAATAATCTCCAATTAGATCTTCTCGACCCTATCGAGGCTGCAGAATATTTAAATGCCGCACTGGAGGACGGTTCTCAAGAAGTGTTTTTAATGGCATTGAAAGACGTTGCAAACGCGAAAGGTATCTCTGAAATAGCAAGAGAAACGAAACTTAATAGAGAAAATCTTTATCGTATTCTTTCAATACAAGGAAATCCAAAATTAAAAAGCTTGAATTCTGTTCTTCATAGTGTTGGGTTGAAATTGACCGTTCAAGCAGAAAATCAATTATGAGACCCTTTTGGCGAACATATTGCTTAGGTCGACTTCCTAAACTCGGTGGCTGACATCTACCGCTTAATCACCCAAACGCACTCATTAATAATTCACCGATTTTTTAAAATCAACCTTTCTTCCCATTGCCCAGATTTTCCCTGTTCGGGGAGTCGTTCGACAAGACCTTCGACCGGCTCAGGTCAAGCTCACAACAGGCCATTTCGACTCAAAAAGGGCTCTGTTTGAGCCCTTTTTTCGATCAAGGTCTCCAACCTGAAGATCGAAGTTGAGGCGAAATGACCTTGAGCTGCCCTGAATAAAATGAAGGGCTACTCGAAAGGCCAGAATCTAACCATGAAAAATCCATAAACCGATCCTCTTAAAATAACTTATAATTTAATGCATTTTTCTGCAAAAGGATTCAAATTTGTGACATGTTGAGATCTTTGCAAAACGTCACAAAAGTTGTGATATTGTCATCCCAGTGCGTGTGGGAATCCAGTATTTCTGAATAGTTATAGATTCCGGGTCAAGCCCGGAATGACGGGGTTTGAATAATTTTATTCGTCCAATAGCGAATACAGGAGTTAAGTAATTTTCTTTCATTGACGAAACTGTTCAATTCTGACATTATCCTCTCCCAAATTCGTGACCGGTTTCGATCTCGACTTATTATATTTAGTACGAAAATAAAGTTTAACAATGCCGGTATATAATTCAACGTTATGTCTAAAGACCATGGCTTGGGGAGCCCTTTTTACGTGCGAACTCGTTCCTGGCTAGTTTTACGCAAACTGCCTTACGAGGCGGGCGGCGGGCCATCTCA
>JAFGDF010000350.1 GCA_016932235.1 Deltaproteobacteria bacterium
AATAGCGCCATATGGTCCCAGGCCACGGTCTTTAGAGATAACGTTGAATTATATACCGACATTGTTAAACTTTATTTTCGTACTAAATAACTTTTTAGGAGCATGCCGGACAAGGTCCGACAGGCTCTATGGCAAAGATATAACCGGAATTTTTGAGATTGAAGTGAAGAAATGTCAGATATAGATCATATAAAATCACTGATAAATCAAGCTGAAACCTATCATTCTCAAGGGCTTTTAAATGAAGCGAAGGGAAAATATTCGGAGCTTCTTGAATTTCTCCAAAATCACCGTTCATTCGCTTCAAACTCGGATTTAATTGATTCCATAACAAATAAAACCATCCTGATTGAAAATGAACTGGCTGAAATAGATCTTGATGATGACATCCCTGACCTGTCAGTAGAGGTGCAAGATCTTATCATTAAACTGTTTGCGTTTTCGGATGATAGGAATATTTCTGATATCGAGGGTACAGTGGCTTTAGCAAAATTCGGTCAGTTCGACAGGGCTTTAAAAGAACTTGAGAGGATTACAGATGAAGGTATCCGGATCGGATCGAAACAAAACTTCAAGGACATAGATAGGCATTTCAACGAAATCACCAGTTACTTAAAGGATTCCTATAGGGATATTAAAAGGCAAAGTTTACAGATTATGCGCTATGCGAAAGACCTGGCTCAATCCTATCAAAGGCTCAGGGAGGAAGAGAAATTAAGAACCAAATTGAGCAGATATGTGGGGCAGAACCTGTTAGACAGGTTGGTTATTTCAAAGGATGACATACTGTTTGGAAACGAAAGAAGAGAAATGACTATTCTATTTGCTGATATAAGGTTTTTTACCAAAATGTCGGAAAGCCTGCCCGCTGAAGAGATAGTCTCCATGCTTAATGTCTTTTTTTCAGCCATGGTGGATGTCATCTTTAAAAATAATGGTGTATTGGATAAATTTATCGGTGATGAGATCATGGCCATTTTTGGGCCGCCTTTTTCAGAAAATAGTTCGTCCTGTCTCAATGCTGTCAATGCAGCAATCGGGATGCAACAAGCAACTGAGAAGATTATGGTGTCAAGAAGACTTGCAGGGAAAGAGATATTTGAAATAGGTATTGGTATAAATACAGGAGAAGTAATCCTGGGCAACGTGGGCTCCAGAAACAGGATGGATTATACCGTTATCGGTGATGCAGTGAATACCGCGTCCAGACTCCAGTCAACGGCAAAAGGAGGGGAAATTATCATAGGCGCCAAAACTTATGAGGAAACAAAAGATCAATTTACTATTAGAAAACGGGGAAAGATTAAACTCAAGAACAAGAAAAAACCCGTCATTTGCTATCAGGTATGTCACGATTAAAATGTAATATGCCCAGCTTTGTCCGGTTAGGAAATTGCATTATAACTCCTGTATGCGAATGTCTATGGACAAGGGGTCTCTTTTCAGCTTCTCCGCCCAAATACCTCATGCGCCGGTAATCGCCCCCATCCAGGGAAACAGGGCGACTGAGAACAGTCACAAAAGAATATGGTATTTCGTGGAGCCATTCTTCGTGGGGCTCCCACAATGTGCGCAGTACATAGGTGCCGTTCCAGGAACTGAGGTGATATGGCGGAGAAGCTGAAGAGAGATCCCTTGTCCTGCAGGGCTTAAGCATAACTGCAATTTCCTAACCGTGCATTAGAGTGAATATGCCCATGAATTTATGAATCATGGTACTAAGCGCGGTTGTATCAGTATTTTTTTCAGCTAATTAACGATCTTTCCAGGATTGAGGATATTCTTTTCGTCAAAAGCCATCTTTAAGGCCTTAAAGAGATCAAAAGTCCTCTTTCCGACAAACTCCCTGAGCACGTCGATCTTTGCGTGGCCGATACCATGCTCGCCGGATACCTGTCCGCCGAGTTCCTTGGCCTTTCTATAAAGCCGGCCGAGAACCTTTTGAACCTTGTCGTGCCACTCTTTTTCGGGCAGTTGATCCCTGCACAGGGAAACGTGTATGTTTCCGTCACCGGCGTGGCCGATGGTGGTCATTCTGATGCCCGTTTCTTCACATACCAGTCTTGAATATTTTTCAAATTCTGCGACCTTGTTTCTCGGGACAACAACATCGCACTCGTCCAGTCCGTCGCTGGTGGCCTTGATGGCCTCAAGTGTGGCTTTGCGCACGGACCAGACCGGTTCCTTACGCTCTTCAGTGTCGCAGATATAGACATCATTGGCGCCGGATGACAGGCATATCTCGGCCGCCTGGTCGCAACAGGCGTTGATTTCATCTTTGGTGTTTCCGTCGAAGGTGATGATGAGAAACGCATTGGACCGCTTTTCCGGAAAGTTTTTACCGAGGAATTCCTCAGCCGCATCGATAACGTCCCTTTGCATGTATTCCAGGGTTGTCGGTATCAGCTTGGCAGCGGAAAACTTGGGTACGGTATCTATGCATTGGTCCAGCGTGGTATAGGCAGCCAAAAGGCTTACGGATCTTTTAGGAAGCGGCAGGAGCTTCAGGGTAATCCTGGTGGCGATGCATAAGGTTCCCTCTGAGCCGATCACCAGATCCTTAATGGCGTACCCGGAAGAATTTTTAGCGACGTTGCTGCTCAACTGGATTATTTCACCATCGGGCAGCACTGCCTCCAGGGCCCTCACGTAGTCTCTGGTGACGCCGTACTTAACCGCCCGCATCCCTCCGGCATTTGTCATTACATTGCCGCCCAGGGTGGCTGACATTTCACCCGGCTGGGGCGGGTACATGAGATCGTGCTTTTCCGCCTCGGCTGCAAGGTCCATGAGCAATACTCCCGGCTCGACATCTGCGGAAAGGTTTTCAAGATCTATATTGAGGATCTTATTCATCCGAGCCAGGGAAAGAACGATACCGCCGTAAAGGGCAACCGCGGCCCCGGATAAACCTGTTCCGGCGCCCCTTGGTGTAACCGGTATGCAGTTGTCATAGGCGAATTTCATTATCTTTGAAACCTCTTCGGTGGTGAGCGCCTCCACCACCACGTCAGGCATATATCTGCCATATTCCGGGGCCTCATCGTGAGAATATTCCTCTTTGATATCTTCACCGCGGTACACTCTATCCTGGGCAGTGACACTTTTCAGGTAATCGATACCCGCCTGGTCGATTTTATTGTATTCATATTTCATAACCCTTTACCTCCCTGTCTGATCCGGTCAATCAATGAAGGAACGATTTCATACAGGTCACCGATGATGCAATAGCTGGCGATATTGAAAATAGGGGCCTTTTTGTCGTTATTGATGGCGATAATACACTCGGATGTCTTCATGCCGGCAATGAACTGTATGGCCCCTGAAACCCCCACAGTGATCATCAGCTTGGGCTTAACGGTTCGACCGGACTGGCCTACCTGGCGTTTGTAATGGCCCCAGCCGTTTTCAATAAGGGGTCTCGTCCACGCTGCTTCACCGCCGAGGAGATCAGCGAGCTGATGGATCATGGCAAGATCCTTTTTTGCTTTCAATGCCCTGCCACCCACGACAATGATCTCGGACTGTTCAATGCCGACCTGTTTTTCAGTGACAGCGGTGCTCAGTACTTTTATCCCGGAGGTCACCATCTCGGGAGTCACATCGCAGAAGACTTCAGCGCCCAACGAATGGTCAACTGGTTTGGCAATATCCATTACTTTCGGTCTTACCGTGGCAAACTGGGGCCTTGAATTGGGCGTGACTATTTGTGCCATGAGATTTCCACCAAAGGCCGGCCTGATCTGAACCATGTTGGTATTTTTCTTGATTTGCAGTTCAGTGCAGTCTGCCGTGAGGCCGGTTCGAAATCGCACGGCAACCCTGGGCGCCAGCGATCTTCCAAGGGGAGTCGCACCCACCAGGACAACCGATGGCTTGACTTTATTAATGCAATCCTCGAACACATTGGTGTAGGCATCAGCCAGAAAATATTTCAGTGCTTTGTGCCGGTAAACAAATACCTTTTCAACCCCGTGTTCAATAAGAGTTTTGGAGTATCGGCCGCATCCCTCATCACCCATAACCAGTGCATAGACGGGATGATCAATTTTCCCGGCCAGCTTTCTTCCTTCGCCGATGAGCTCAAGGGTAACGGGGTTGATTCCGGATTCATCATGTTCCACATACACGAGCACGCCTTTCCACAGACGCTTGTTTATTTTTACCCTCGCGTTGTCGAGAAGGGAAATAGCGCCGACCGGGCAATTTTTAAGGCAGATCTTACAGGTCTTGCAGGCGGCATTGATCTCCAAAACACCGTTGACCACTTCCAGCGCCCCAAAGGGGCACAGCTCTATACACTCCCCGCACAGGGTGCATTTTTTTTGATTTATAAATAAAATGGGCACGAATTATACTTCCTGAATAAACTTCCTGGATTTCAGTACTTCAAACAGACCGGCAGCGATGCTGTCGCAGTCTCCTTCCATATAGACCTGATCAGAACATGCCTCAGGCACCCACGTCCTTTCAACGCTGGTAGCTGAGCCCCTGAGGCCGTATTTTCCTTCATCCTGATCAGCGTAGTCCCTGAAAGTCAGTTTGTTCACTTTTCTACCAGCCGTTGATAACTTGAGACTGTATGAAGGAAGCCTGGGCTCAAAGATGCCCTTTTCCACCGTGATGAGACATGGCGTGCAGATTTGGGTGATCTGCGTAATGTGTCCCAGATCCTGCTCAACAGTTATCCGTTCTTTTGAAACATCAATGATGGACTTGACCCATGCGACATGGGGAATATCGAGATACTCCGCAAGGGCGGGTCCCACCTGTGCCGTGTCACCGTCTGTGGTCTGTTTTCCGCAAATAATAAGGTCGTATAAACCGATGGCGCTTATGCCCTGGGAAAGGGTATAAGATGTTGCCAGCACATCGGCCCCGGCAAATTTCCTGTCGGTCAACACATATCCGTCATCCACGCCCATCATATACGCTTCCTTGATGATCTCCGTTGTCTGGTCAGGACCCATTGTGACGGCTGTCACTTTTGCGCCGGTCTTTTCTTTGATGTACATGGCGGTTTCAATGGTGTAGAGGTCATAGGGATTCATCTTGGCTTCAGCGCTGTCACGTTTCATGACCCCCGTTGCTTCGTCGATTTCCACTATGTTGCTTCCGGGTACCTGCTTGATACATACTATAATATTCATAGGCCTTCCGATATTAAGCATGTTATTGTCCAACACTTAAGGGCTGTCGGATTTTATCCGACAACCTGTTAAAAAAATTATTGTTTATTTTATTATGCCTTCTTTCTAAATTTCAGACAAAGGATTTTCCGGTAGCCAATCCTTTACGGAAGAAGGCATAAGAAAAAGAGTATTCTGATAAAATTGTTTATCGCCGACTAATTAACCTATAGTTATGGAAAATTCAAGTCTTTCTATTTTAGCGATTCGCCAACCGGGAAAATCCGGTTCGAAATCAAATTATTTTTCAAATCCTTCCGAGAGGCTGCCGGGTAGAAGTCTGACAGACCCCTGGCGTCAATGTGGACTTCGGATCGTACGTTTCCTTGACATAAGAAAGACATGAGACTAATTTACCAATTTATGCTTTTCAAAGGTCGGAAAACTTTGATAAGCCAGGGGATCATTATATCAAGGCATGTTAAATGAAAGAAGACAAGATATTCTACGGATATTGGATAGTGGCTGCGATTTTTATTATCTCAGCCTATATTTCAGGGATCATCTACTTCGGTTTCACGGCTATCTTTGAACCTATCGCGAATGAATTCGGGTGGAGTTATGCCAGTGTTTCACTGGCTGCATCTATCAGAGGGATGGAGATCGGGTTGCTTGCGCCTGTTGTGGGCCTGCTTTTTGACCGCGTAGGACCCAGGAGGCTGATCTTCTTCGGGGGTACGGTTACGGGTCTCGGCATCATGCTTTTAAGCCGTATTTCCTCTCTTTCGGCTTTCTACGGTGCTTTTGTGCTTATTGCTTCAGGCGTCAGTACCTGCGTGGGGATTGTACCGGTTACGGTGGTCGGTCACTGGTTCTATCGAAAGGTATCTTTGTTCACGGGCATCGTGGTAAGCGGCATAGCGATGGGAGGACTGATGGTCCCGATGGTTACATGGGTAATCGATGCGGTGGGTTGGAGAACAGCGATGGCCATTTTTGGTCTGGGCACGTGGATCATTGTATTACCATTATCTTTAATAGTCCGCCATAGCCCGGAGGCATACGGCTATGGTCGCGATGGAATGGGATCAGGCGGTGGTAGCGTCCTTAACCGTGCTTCGGAAAACAACGTTAGGTCAGAAAAGGAGGCTGAAAAAATTTTTGAGATTCGGGACGTAATAAAGTCTCCCCTCTTCTGGCACTTTCAATTTGGTTTTATCTGTCATGTATTTGTTGTTCATGCTGTTCTTACTCATGTTATGCCTTACCTCAGCAGTATCGATATCTCCAGGGCAACCTCTGGTTTAGTGGCCAGCGGTATACCCATAATAAGTATATTCGGTCGTCTGGGCGCCGGCTGGTTTGGCGATCGATTTAGTAAAAGAATGGTAATATCCGTGTGCTTTGTTCTGACAAGCCTCAGTTTATTATGGTTTGCCTTCATTGATCGGATAGGGGCATGGACTTTGATACCTTTTCTGATTCTATTCTGCATCGGATATGGAGGGACGGTTCCCATGATATCTGCTTTGCTGATGGAGAATTTCGGAAGGGCAAGGTTGGGTTCGATTGTAGGACTGTCCCAGGGACTCGCGATGATCGGTAGCGTCTCCGGTCAACCACTGGCCGGGTGGGTCTTTGATACCTATGGCCGTTACCAGGAGGCGTGGATAGCTTATGCCGTGGTTGTTGCTGTTGGTACCATCAGCGTGGTCACGATTCCGAAGTTAAATAAATTGGAGATGAACCAATAAAAGTTGACCAGAGGGGGAAATAAATTCCGGCTATCCAGCTGTCCGGCAGCCCGCGGAAGAAGGTTCGATATATCGTCCGGGAGAATTGAAATACATGCAAGAGTTAATGATAAATGTATCTAATAGAAAAGTGATTTTGATTATTACGTGTATCGCGGGATTTCTTGGGTCTATCACGAATTCATCTGTTACGGTAGCGCTGCCCACAATCGGCAGGGAATTCGCCATGGAAGCCGTATTGCTGGGCTGGGTGATAACCATTTCGACTTTGGCTATGGCCGTAGCATCGCTCCCCGCCGGCAGGCTGGCGGATATATATGGCATGAAAAAGGCCTTTTTACTCGGTATGTGCCTTTTCACCGTCTCATCCTTTTTTTGCAACGTAACGTCATCTTCCGCCATGCTTATTTCGGCGCGATTTTTCCAGGGCATAGGAATTTCAATGTCGGCCAGCTGTTCCGTTGCTATCCTGACTGCTGTGTTCCCGGCTGAAGAAAGGGGGAAGTCCTTTGGGATATTCCTGGCTTCCGTATATGGCGGCGGTATTTTGGGCCCTTTTTTAGGCGGCCTCTTGACCCAGCACTTCGGCTGGCGAAGCATATTTTCCGTCACATCCATTTTCGGGGCAGCGGAAGTAATACTGACTTTATGCAAGATAAAGGGTGAATGGGCCGGCTCCAGGGGAGAAAAGTTCGATGCCATCGGTTCTGCGGTAATGGCATTAGCGATGGTGGTTTTAATGTATGGTTTTACCGTTGTTACAACCGTCACGGGTATTTCTTTCCTTATTACCGGCATTCTTGGAATGATCGGATTTGTCTTGTGGGAGTCCCGGGTTGACAGCCCTCTCATCAATATGAACCTGATGAGGAGGAACAGGGTCTTTATGTTTTCGAACCTGGCGACTCTTATACAATATAGCAGCGTCTATGCGGTGATTTTCCTGATGAGCCTGTACCTGCAATACGCAAAGGGATTCTCACCTCAGAAGGCAGGCTCTATCCTCATTATCCAGTCCGGTGTCATGACCGTTTTTGCTCTTTTTTCAGGACGACTTTCAGACAGGGTGCAACCTCAAAAGATTGCCGCATCCGGATTGGCGTTGAACTGTTTAATGTTTTTTCTGTTATCATTCCTTAATGAAGAGACATCTGTTTTATATGTTATCGCAGGTCTCGGATTTTTCGGGGCCGGCATAGGGCTTTTCTCATCACCGAACACTAACGCAATTATGGGTTCCGTGGAAAAAAGATTCCATGGTATAGCGTCTGCTTCGGTTGCCACGATGAGATCGACCGGGCAGATGCTGAGTATGGGAATAGTAATGATACTCTTTTCCGTATTTATAGGGGAAAGGCAGATCACACCGGATTATTACCCTCAGTTTATGATCTGTATGAAGACCGGGTATCTGATTTTTTCAGTGCTTTGTTTTTTGGGAGTCCTTGCGCAGCTTTGCGGAAGGAAACATGGCTAAAATTGATGGCCCCGTAAAAAGTCCCCTCACCGTTATGCCGGCCCCCGTATCAAAGCCTGTTCCGGATTTGATCCAGGATACGGGGCAGGCCCGATAGGCTTGATCGCGGAATATGCCGAATTTCATGAAATTTCATGCAAGCGACGCCGCCGGGCGCAAAAAAAAGCCCGGATTGAACGATAAGGAAACTTCATCATTCACGAAGGGCCTACAGACCTTTA
>JAFGDF010000351.1 GCA_016932235.1 Deltaproteobacteria bacterium
ATCATGAGTGATTTTAAATGTATCAGCACCCCATGGACGATGGGCATCATGCGAGGCCAGCCAGAAAAAGAAAGGTTTGTCCCGGGGCCTTTCCCTCAGAAACCGTACCCAGTTATCCTCCCCCCCATTTCCGTTATCATATCCGTTTTCATCCGTATACCGGTCAAATGCCCTGTGCACCGAAGGTCCGAAATGCCATTTACCGGCGTGGGCTGTATAGTAATTACTGTTCTTAAGCAAAAGGGGAAATGGTATTACACTCTCAGGTAAGGGAGTATGAAGCTCTGCAGCACCATTGGAATGAGGATACCTCCCGCTTATAAGACTGCAACGGCTCGGGCTTGACGAGCTGGCAGTCAGGTATGCATTGGTAAAACGTATCCCTTCACCTGCGATCCTGTCAATATTTGGGGTTTTAACCACATTGTTGCCATAGCAGCCAAAATCATCCCAGCTGACATCATCGGCAATGATAAACACGAAATTCGGCTTCTCTTTTGCCTGAAGAAGCAAGGGGCTGAAAAAAACACTTCCCAGTACCAGTTTTTGAATTACCCCTTTTTTCATATTATTCATTTTTCAAGCTGGTTTTCAACCGTGACAAGAGTTGAATTGTGCTCCTCAAGCAGTTTTCTCATTTCCGAAATAATTTCGGGATGGTCTTTTGCAATGTCCTGCTTTTCAGATGGATCAGTCATCAGATTGTACAGCAGAGGTGTTTCGTGGATTACCCTGGGATCAGGCCCGTATTCCGACTGTGTCATAAAATGAGCCTTGTAGGCTCCTTTTCTTATTGCAAACACGTCGGTATCGCGGTAAAACAAGACGACCTCTCTCGGGTTTGGTCCCGTTCCTAACATTACGGGCGATATATCGTAACCGTCATAAACTCTGTCGGCGGGGATCTTTATATCTGCCAGACTACAGAAAGTGGGAAGGAGATCCATTGTTGTGCCCATTTCCATAATCACACCGGTCGGAATTTTTCCCGGCCACCAGAAAATTGTCGGCTCACGCATTCCTCCTTCAAAGGTCCCTCCCTTTCCCCCTCTCAATAGCCCGGCTGAACCACCGTGAGTCCTGAAAATAAGCCACGGACCATTATCTGATGTAAAAACAACCAGTGTGTTTTCTGCTATTCCTTCCTCTTTGAGAGTTTCAATGATCCGGCCTACCGACCAGTCAATTTCTTCAATTACATCCCCATATATACCGGCAGCGGAGCGGTTCTTGAATTCCTGAGACCTGAAAAGAGGGATGTGGGGCATGGAATGTGCCAGATAAATAAAGAAGGGTCCATCTTTAAAATCTTTAATCAGTTTAACCGTTTCTTCGGTATACCTTCGTGTAATGGTTCTCTGATCCGCCGGCCTTTCAACTATTTCGTCATTTCGCATAAGGGGAACATTGTAAGCCTGATATTTTTCCTGTTCAACCAGTGTAAAATGATCAGTGGGGTCAACCTTATCCATATCGTTGGAATAGGGTATCCCGAAATAGCTGTCAAACCCGTGATCGGTGGGAAGGAAAGGATGCTTGTGGCCCAAATGCCATTTTCCGACTGCAGCGGTCCTGTAGCCCTTGTCGTTAAGCAGTTTCGCTATTGTTATTTCGCTTTGCTGCAAACCACCTTCTGAATCCGGGAAAAGAACACGTCTTTTTTCACTGCTCATACCGGTGCGCACAGGCAATCTACCTGTCAATAGTGCTGCCCGTGAAGGTGTGCTTACAGGAGCTGCAGAGTAAAAGTTAGTCCACTTCTGACCCTGATTCGCCATATTGTCGAGATTGGGTGTTCTTATTGTCGGATTTCCAAAAACTCCAATATCACCATATCCCATATCGTCGGCAAAAACTACAATAAAATTCGGCCTGGAATCATTATCCCTTTTGTCCTGCAGTTCATTTTGCTGACTTGCGCATCCCATACAAAGAATGCCATTCAATGCCAGAATACCTTTGTTCAATATTTTCATTGTGTTACAGTTTTTAATCTGGTTAATTTACTTTTTTTCTTCCAATCTTAAGCTAAGGTCTCTGCCAGGGAATACTTCCCGACCTTCTGATGTGCTGCGAAAGCTCATATTTTAAATCCTGAAACTGCTTAATACTATCCGCAAGGGGATATTGCTCATATGGATCCGATATAATATTGAACAGCTGGTAGTTTTCGAAGGGTGTGTTCTGCAACATTTTGTAGGATCCTTTTCTGATTGCATAATAACACTGTCCTCCGTAAATTCCACCTTCCCTTCTCATGAAGAAGACAGTCCTGTTATCCTCTTCTCCCATGCTTTTCCCGGACAGACCCGGCATCAGGTCGATCCCGTCTATCTTATGTTTCACCTTCAGCCCTGCTATTGAACTTATGGTCGGATAAAGATCCATGGTCAGGGAAAGCCTGTCGGATTTTGTGCCCGGTTTGATTGTTCCATCCCAGACCATACATGCAGGCACCTTGATCCCTCCTTCAAACATCTCCTGCTTGCCTCCCCTTAAAATGCCATTTGAAGCCCCGCTTGGCAGATGACCTCCGTTATCTGAAGTAAAGATGATAATGCTTTCCCCGAATTGACCGGTTTCCTTTAAAGCATCAATAACTTTGCCGATATTAAAATCGAGATGCTCTACAAAAGCAATGTTCTTAGCTCTCTTTTCGTCAACATTCCTCTCCCGTTTCTTTACTTTTTCAAGCCAGTCGGAAGGAGGTTGAATAGGGAAATGGGGTGCATTATAGGCAAGGTACAAGAAGAATGGTTCTTTTTCCCCGGCTTTCTCCCTGATGTATTCAATGGCCCAGTCCGAAAATATGTCTGTCGCATGTCCTTCGGGAAATATTTCGGTCTGGTTAATACGCATGTAGTTATTGCCATGCCTCAGATGATTCCAGTAATCGTCCATCATATCACCCAGGAATCCATGGAAAAAGTCAAATCCTCGTTCATTGGGCAGATTGGGCGATTCAAGCCCCAGATGCCATTTCCCGATAATAGCAGTATGATAGCCTGCTTTCTTCATCATGTCGGGAAGAGTAATTGTTTCCGGGTTGAGAAACCCCCAGTTATCTGATTCGTAGGTCCTTATAACCCCCGGGACACCAACCTTGTCGGGATAACAACCTGTCATCAGACTGGCCCTTGTTGGAGAGCTGACTGTGCAGTTGGCATAGAAATTCGTGAACCGGACTCCATTCGCAAAAAGCCTGTCAATATTTGGGGTGGAAATGTCTTTACCTCCGTTGCATGACAGATCGCCATAACCCAGGTCGTCGGTAAGGATTACAATGACATTGGGCTTTTCCTGGGCAAGTCCGAGTATCGGGCACGATAAAAGGCTGCCTATGTAAAGATTCCTGAGTAGTTTAATTGTCATTAAGTTATTATGAATTAAAAGTTTTACTTAAGATATGCATTGAACATATATCACTCTTCAACATAAGCCGGCCTCAACTCATTGGTTAACTCCATATCAAGTGAAAGAGCCAGCTCTGTTAATTCCTTAACAATATCCGGATGCAGATCCGCAATATTGTTAACCTCGCCTATATCTGACGAAAGATTATAAAGCCAGGGCAAGGGAGTTGAAGGCTTTTTATCAAGGAGAGCCTCTTTTACAGGCTGTTTACCTGCCCATCTCTCGCTGGGTTCCAGAAGGTGAAGTTTCCAATCACCTTTGCGAATTGCAGCTAACTGGCCATCCCTCCCGTAATAGCAAAGGTAGGAATAGGGTGATTCCGCATTTTTTTCTGTCAGAAGAGGCAGAATATTGTGACCGTCGATTTTTCTTCCTTCGGGAAGCGGAGCTCCAATAATACCGGCCAAAGTCGGCAGAAAATCCATCATGGTTGCCATTTCATGACATTCGCTTCCTTTGTTGATTTTTTTGGGCCAGCGGACAATCAGGGGTACCCTGAAGCCTGCCTCCCATGTACTTCCTTTTCCTCCGTGGAGCGGAGGAGCAGCAACTCC
>JAFGDF010000352.1 GCA_016932235.1 Deltaproteobacteria bacterium
CTGGGTAATTGAAAGTTCATAAATACATGAACCTGCTGAAAGCTAAACCGAACATGCTTCGATTACGGTCTGGGCCAGGGATCCAGCATCCAGAAGTATTTGAATTTCCTGGATTCCCGCCTACGCGGGAATGACGTAAAAAGACGTTTTGGGATTTTTTACGAGGCTGTCAAATTTGGATCTCGCCACATCTTATAACATCTTGACATTAATAAAATTAATCAATTATGATGCGCATCCGAACCTTCAGCTTTGAACTTTAAGCCTTGAACTTATATACATTATCTTCTATTTCCAGGTAAGACAAATGAAAAAACGATCCGCGGTAATATTTGATTGTGACGGAGTGATGTTTGACTCCAGAAAGGCGAATATTAACTACTATAATCATATTCTCCGGCATTTCGGGCTTCCGGACATGTCTCAAGATAAGATTGATTTTGTTTGTATGAACACAGCGGAAGAATCTGTCCGTATGCTTTTCAAAGGAACGTCCTATCTCGAAAAGGCGCAGGAATACAGGATGGTGATCGATTACAGACAGTTTATCGACGATATGATAATTGAGCCTGGTCTCAAAGAACTTTTAAAAGACCTAAAGCCTGACCATGGGCTTGCAGTGGCAACCAACAGGACCAACACTATAGATAAGGTGCTTAAGATGAACGGTCTGGAATCTTTTTTTGACATCGTTATTTCTTCACTGGATGTCAAAAATCCCAAACCTCACCCTGAATCCCTGATGAAGATCGCTGATTTTTTCGGCATTTCTCCCCTGGATTCCTTTTATGTGGGTGATTCAATAATAGACGAACAGGCAGCCAGGTCAGCGGGAGTCATATTTATTTCATACAAAAATAGAGATCTGGATGCGGATTACCATGTCAATTCAATGGCGGAGATAGGGCGGTTGATGAATCATCCATAAAGAGCTTGCAAACCTTTAAGAATATGGATCCTGCGGTCAAGCCGCAGGATGACAGATTTTTTGTCTTTTTCGGAGGCGATGAAACGCGTTCCTCCGGGATACATAGAATATCGAATATCGAACAAGGAACCGCAGAATTATGAAGTATTCATTTCGAAATTTAATTATCGGGTGGAGGGCCATGACTCTTTCCTTTGAAAAGAGAGGCCGGGAGGGATTTAAAATGGAGGGCCACGCTCTGTCGTGGCCGAAATAGGCGGACGCGATGAAACGCGTCCCTCCGGAACATATAGAATATCGAATATCGAACAAGGAACCGCAGAATTATGAAGTATTCATCTCGAAATTTAATTATCGGGTGGAGGGCCATGCTCTGTCATGGCCGAAGATAGCGGACGCGACGGAGCGCGTCCCTCCAGAAAAACCGAATCGTGAGAACGCGATGAAACCGCGTCCCTCCAATGAAAGAGAAATACAGGACATGGTAAAGAAGATCCTTCCGGAACGAAAAACACCGGTTCATATGCCGATTTTGGACTATGTTAATCGATCCGTGATTGTCTTTCTCACTTTATGCACCGAAAAACGGAAACCCATCCTGGCACATCCTGATGTGCATACTCTTCTTATCAATGCGTGGAAACGCGCCGATGCATGGAAGGTCGGCCATTACATAATCATGCCGGATCATGTCCACCTGTTTTGTGCGTCCGGCCGTACGGAATCCTCCGAGTTAAAACGATGGATCCGATATTGGAAAGCGATATCGTCAAGGACATGGCCCAGGCCGTACGAACAACCTGTATGGCAGAAGTCCTTTTGGGATACCCAGCTTCGCCGTGGTGAGAGCTATTCCTCAAAATGGGAATATATTCGGGAGAATCCTATCAGGGCCGGTTTATGCGCATTAACAGAGGATTGGCCATTTCAGGGTGAGATGGAAGCCCTGCCGTGGTACGATTAAAATTTAAGGGATACAATTTGGAGGGCCATGCTCTGTCATGACCGGAAAATGCGGACGCGACCTGCCTGCGCCGATACCTGTCCTCCGAACCGGGCACGGCACATGCCGGGGCTTCGGCAGGCAGGCAAAACGCGTCCCTCTGGAACATATAGAATATCGAATATCGAACAAGGAACCGCAGAATTATGAAGTATTCATTTCAAAATTTAATTATCGGGTGGAGGGCCACGTTTTATCGTGGCTGAATTAGGCGAACGCGACAAAGCGCGTTCCTACGGTTAGAGTCCTATCTCCGTTCAACCTGCCTCAATAAATCCCTTGCCGCGTCCGCGTTGGTACCTTCCTTCTCTATGGACAGGAACTGCTTTAAAACACCCGCGGCCTCTTTTCTCTGATTGAGCCCTTTATAGATCCCGGCAAGCCGAAAATATGTGGCGGGGTTCCTTGACCCGAATCGTATTGAATTATTGTATGATTCTATCGCCTGGACAAGGTCTCCGTTTGTCTCGTACGCAATGCCCAGGTTCGTCAGGCATGTATGATATGATGGAGAAAGTTGCAATGCCTTCTCATAACTCTCAATCGCCCTGTCTGTATCTCCTTTATTAAAATAGGCGAGGCCCATATTGTTGTAGGCTATCTCAGGGGTCTTGTAGAGGATGTCTTGAACTGCTTTATTAAATGATTGTACTGCCAGGTCCCATTTTTTCAGTAAGATATATAAGGTGCCAAGGTTATTATGGGCCTCAGAAAAGTCCGGTTTCAAATACAATGCCTTTTGAAAATGTCGAAGTGATATGTCATATTTTCCCAGATCCCGATATGCTATCGCTAATTCATGTTGAAGGGCTGGATTATCGGGATCCAATTTCTCTGCTTCAAGAAGACGTGCCAGTCCTTCCCTTAGGTTGCCCTCTCTGACAAGGGCACCCCCCATGCTCTGTAAAGCCTGTGCCCTCTCTCTGGAGGTAATGACATTTTCCTGGACACAACCAGCGGACATGAAAATACAAAAACCAAGAGCTATTGATAGGACTGATTTTAGGCCCAATTGGACTACCTGCTATTTTAATTACATGGTTGGGTTATAAGCAGTGGAATTCAGTTAAGCACTGTGGGTGTAAGGAATATCAGCAATTCAGACTTTGTTTTATTCCTGCCTTTTTCCTTAAACAGCCACCCCAAACCCGGGATATCCTTTAGTATAGGAACACCTATCACTCGGTCGCTCTCACTCTCTTTAAGAATGCCTCCTACAACTATAGTGTCTCCGCTCTTGACAATAAGCGTTGTATGCACCTCCTTGGTTGTATCCAGGTTTGCATTCACATTTTTATTGTCAGTAACGTCCAAGGTCAACGTGATGTAATCATTATAGCTTATCGAAGTTGGTGTTACCTCAAGAGTTAAAGCCGCGTCTCGTTGTGTTTGTGCTACATTTTCCGTGGGATCGGTATAGATAGTTTCTCCACTTTTAATGACTGATGTTGTCCCTTCCTGGGCTATGACTTTGGGAGCTGATAAGGTCTTACTTTTCCCTTCTGTTTCAGAAAGTGCGAGTTGTGCATCCAGGGTAATGGCGCCTAAACCTGATGATGTCAGGGTGGCAAAATTAAGACCAAGATTAATCAGGCTGGTAGTCGGAGTATTTGTTGTAAATGATGTCCCATATATCTGGTCACCTCCTGCGGCCAGATCAGAAATTGCAGATGCAGGAACCGTAGCGCCGGCTATTGGGCTGTCACTTCGGTACATGGAAGTATTCTGTCCCCATTTTATGCCAAGTTCCCTGGTTAAATCATCCGTGGCATCCACAATCTTCGCTTCTATCATGATCTGTTTAACAGGAGTGTCGAACTGTTTTACGGTCTTTTTTGCCTCTTCGATAACCGATGCGATATCCTTGATTATGATCGTGTTCGTCCTTGTGTCAACACTCATGGAGCCGCGCTCCGATAGCATAACGTGCGCTTTTATATCATCAGCTTTTGCGAAATCCACGGGCAGATATTCCGTTACCAGGGGTTGCTGCTCTACCTCTTTCTTCTCTTTTTCCTCCTGTTTTTTCATTTGAGCTTCGAGCTTTTCCTGGGCTCTTTGGGCCTCAGCTTCCTCTTCGGCCTCGATCTGTTTCATCTTGGCCTTTGTGGTTACCCATATAATGTTATCTCCCACATATCTTTTTGCCAGGGCGTTGTTCTTGAGTATAAGCTCAAGGGCCTCGTCCCATGGCACGTCTTTAAGTATCATGGAGACCTTCTGGCCGGTTATCTCCGGATCCCATATAATATTGTCATCGCTGACCTCATTAATTAGCCTGAGGATGTGTGTCACGTCCGCGTTTACAAAATCCAGGTACATCGGCTCTCCGGTGAAACCTTTACCGTCAGCGCGAGTTGTCCTGGAAGCTGAAGTAACAGGGGCCGTGGTTCCTGCCGGGGAATCCTGTTTAGCTGCAAGCTCCATGGTCCGGGTTTGTGCAAGATCGAGAGGTATAATCTGCTTTTCAACCGGCCTGATTGATGTCCTTCCAAAATCCATAAGCAGCGCATTATCCGCCTGTTTTACGTGAAACGGGACCATCTCTTTAAGGTCAATATGAATCAGCGAATCCTTTTTGCCCGGCGAGTACTCCGGCCTTACCATATCGATGGATGATTCAAAATTAGAGGCATCGATTCCCCTCAAAAGAACAGGGGGAATTACAGCCTCCGAGAGTTTCAATGCCAGGCCTTTTTCTCCTTCTCGATCAAGATCATACTGGACCTTTTTATCAGTCGTTATCGTAAGCCGTGATCTGCCCTGTTCGAGCGTTGTGAAATCTATTCCAAGCACCTGATTGAGCTGACTTTTCCCGGGTTGCAGGAGCATCCTGGGCTCAGAAATCACCACCTCGCTCTGCTCTCCCGAGGACTTTCGGCTGTCGGCAAGCTGGCCCGTTTCTCCCTTATTACCGGCGGCTTCTTTTATGGGAGTTAAAGAAAGCCTGATCACATTATCCGTCGAGCTGACGCGGTAATCGACACTGCTTTCCACAGACGCTACCATACGCGTGGTCATGGCCTGTGTTTTTCCTTCCTCAAAAAGAATATCACTGACTTTACCATCCTCAATTTTGGTAATCGTTGAGAGATTCTCTCCGCGTTTTCCGCGAATATCAATGATAACCCTGGGCGGATCATTCAATTTAAAGGCGGTGTAAGGAGCGGGGCTGGAACTGGTGATTTCAACAACAGTTTCCGACGGCAGGGAGCTTATTTTTAAGTTTTCGATCACTGGCTCCTGGGGGATATCAGAACCGGCCTGGTTCGCGGACGGCACGGCACACCCGCTCAGCAGCAACAAGGCTATAGCGGGATATATGATAAAAGAGGATGTTCTCTTTTTAAAAGTGTTCATTGTTTTGCCCATGGATTCCCTCTCCTTCTATTAATATTCTTATTAAAAAACCCTGGCGTTATATATTGACATTAAACGAAATTCTATCTACCTCAGTTCAGGCGTCTTCTTTGATATGTCCCTGATCTGGTTCTGGCCCCTGAAATCCCTGAATTGCTCGCGGATCACAACTTCTCCCTCCGCGATCTTGTGAACAACTCCACCGTTTGTTCCTATAGGAGTGCCCTCTTTGATTACGTGCCCTATACCCTTTGAATCACGGACCATGGCCCATCTGCCCTTTTTGCCCACAGCTACTACGATCAGATCAAGCTGGGATAACTCAAGTGTTTCCAGGTAAGTCTTGGGTTTTTTCTTTTCCTTTTCTTCCTTCTCTTCAATGACGGCTATAAAAGATTTGAAAGGATCAGTCTTTCCCCTTGGATCGTAAAGATAGCCCGGGTCCACTGCCTTTTTCGTTACATCCTGAATGCTCTTTGCTTCCTTTTCCTTGGGGGGCGGCGTTCCCTTGGTGTCTTGAGCGGCAAAAGCCCCGTAAGGTTGAAAAATAAAAAAGACAAATGAAAGAAAAAGAACAATAATAAAGTTTTTACTTAGTTTTATCCGCGCTCTTTTCATTAGTATTCCCTTTAAACCTGTATGTCACCGCATCGCAGGTTGTAATTAAAGTTGTTGAGCGTTCAGTCATAGGTTTCATGGTAACATTGTGGATATTCATTATACGTTCCATATGTCCCACCCTGTCAAAGAATACGGCCACATCATGATATTCTCCTCTGACTTCTATGGCCACGGGTATCTCCACATAGAACTCCCTGGGGACTTCTTTTTTTGGCCTGAATGTTCGAAAGTCGAGATTGGAATTGCTGCCAAGTTCGGTAACCTTCCTCAGCAGGCTTGGAATCTCTTTTGTATTTGGAAGCAGTTTAAGCGCCTCTTTTAACTCCAGATCAACCTGGGCCATCTCTGCCTGAAGCTTTTCCTTATCTTTGGCTTTTAATTTGGCCTGCCTGATTTGTTGATTCAGGGTCGTGATCTCCTCCTTTGTCTTGCGAATTTCATCTGTTTTGGGGAGATACACCAGATACACAAAGAGACCAACAAATAGTATAACGGTCCCGAAAAGGATCACAAGCCTGACGGGCATCTTGATTTTTTCGATACTTTCAAAAAATTTTTCTGTTTCCATTACCCGGTTAATCCCTTCTTAGCTATTACTATTACTTTTTTTTCTTATCTTCCTCAGGCTGTTTAAGGCTAACTGTTGTGCACTCCAGCGAGAAATCGGTAACTTTCAGTCTGTATTGGGCCAGTTCTTTTAGTGTCGTCCCTTGCAGCTCGACTGTGGCGATCTGTTCGGATTGTTTCAGATTATCCATAAACAAGGCAACGGTCTCATTATCCATAGCGGTCCCGCTGAGTGAAAGGGTCCCCTTGGTTTCTTTGAGTTCGGTGAGCCACAATTTATCCTTTGGGACCGCGGTGGCTATGGCATCCAGAAGGAGCACAGGCCCGGCTTTGCCTTTTTCGAGATCACTGATAACCCCAAGCTTGGTTTTGATCTCCTTTATTTTCCCCTCAAGTATCTTTATTTCTTCCAGCGTTTTTTTGTATGATTCCAGTTCATGAACGGCATTACTTTTTTCCTGTTGAACCTCAAATAACTGCCTGTTGATCGTCCAGAATTGCCATCCAATAACCACTAAAGTCAGAATGACGACCAGGACGTAGATGCTGATCTGCCTTCTGATGTTCTCTCTTTTCCTCGCAGCCCTGAAGGGCAGTAGATTGATTCTTATCATTTGTCTCCAACACTCCTCAAAGCCAGGCCGACCGCAACTCCGGCCTGGGGAGCTATATAGCTCAGGTATCTCGGATCAAATATCTTTTCGTTGATTTGGAGACCGGCAAAAGGATTCAACTCTTCCACGGGAATTTCGGTCTCCATTTCGAGGTATTTAGTGAAACCGGGAATTCTGTATGCCCCTCCGCTTAAAAGTATCTTTTCAATACTCTCATCCGGATAAGTCGTGGATAAAAAGTCGAGCGCTCTTTTGATCTCCTGTGTCCAGCCGGAAACTACGGTAGTAAAGACCTCCTCAATTTCGGCCTTTCCCTTCTCTATCTTGGTGCCACCAAGCTTTATTTTTTCCGCCTCCTCAAAGGATATGTTGAGTTTCGACATGATGGCCTCAGTAATCTGGTTGCCTCCATATGAGGAATCCCTCGTGAATATGGATACGCCATCTTTTACGGCATTTATGCCCAGTTCTTCAGCCCCTATATTGATAATGGCATAGCTGCCTGATGTCTCTCCCGTAGAAAGCTCAAAGGCATTTTGCAACGCAAAGGCGTCCACATCCATTACCATGGGATTAAGGCCCGCCAGATGTATAAGGCTTTCATAATCTTCAATAATGTCTTTCTTTGCAGCCACAAGCATGACATCCATCATGCCGGACTCTTCCTTCTTTTCCGTTTCTTCCTCGGCTTTTTCTATCGGTGGTAATAATATTTCATAATCGAGGTTAACGTCACTGATATCAAACGGGATGTATTGTTCCGCCTCTTCATGAATCGTCGATTCAAGCTCGGACTCTTCCCTTTTGGAGATGCTTATTTTCTTCACTATGACTGAAAAACCGGATATGGATGTGGCACAGTTCTTGTTTTTAATATTCAGATTTTTACAGAGGTTCTTCAGGGCGGAGGCCACTATTTCCATCTCTTTGATGGTACCTTCGACTATTGCGTCTTTCGGCAGGCCGATTATTCCGAAATTTTTCAGGATTATTCCTTTTTTGCTGTTATCAATTTCTACGAGCTTAATGGAATGTGATCCTATATCCAGGCCTATTAATTGATTTTTTTTGGGGACAGGCATTATCAATCCTTATATATTATTCATCCATAAAGACTTTGTTCTTTTCGGAGAGGTCGTATCCTAATGCCAGGATTATTTTTCTCTTTGTCTCCATACGGCAACTTTTACCTCTCTCTATCCTATCAATCGTTAGGGAGGAAACACCTGCTTTTCTTGCGAGCTCGGCTTTGCTCATCAGTAGTTCCTCTCTGATTTTTCTCACAATGTTGTTGCTCAATTTTTCCTCCGAATACATATTGCCACAATTTATCCGAGTTGATTTGATAGATATCATATATATATGGCCTGTTTTGTCAA
>JAFGDF010000353.1 GCA_016932235.1 Deltaproteobacteria bacterium
ATTGCTAACAGTTTCATCCAAGTGAACAAAAATACATCCTTTTTCACTTAATAGTTCCCTCATAAGAACAAGACGCTCATAAATCATGTGCAGGTAGGAATCAGCTCCTTTCCCCCACATATCCCTATAGGCCACCATCTCAAGCGCGGATTGGTCCTTCCCAACCGTCTCCTTTTCATCCCCAATCGGCACATTCATCGTGAAATCCGCGCCCACATCAAATGGTGGGTCGATATAGATAAGGTCGATCTTGCCTTTGAAGTCTTTGAGAAGGCTTGCCATAACGAGCTTGTTGTCGCCCCAGATCAGCATGTTGCGGAAATCGTCGTGGTGGGCCTTGATGGGATCGAAAAGAGAGCCCTGGACATGGGCTCGGGAGGCGGGTTCGTCTATGGTCTCAATCTTCTGGAGGGGCATGGCGCAGCCGGCGATGTCCACCATCCTGCGGTTGCCGTATTCATCATACTTTCCTTCCCAGACCAGCTCTGTCTTCATTTGGGATAAAGGATGCGGATTGTCCAATCCCCAGCGAACATTGTCAACCATGCGGTTTCTCCGATATACTTTCTGATTTTTTAGCTTTTATTTCTTGATCAAAACAGCATACCCTTCTTGCTCGAAATGGCGATCATTGGTAAGCACTTCAACCAATGATTCATTCTTCATAACGTTCATGGAGATACAATCGATTAGGCTGTACTGTTTGTCGTTTCGGCTCTCATAAAAAGACAATCCCTTCAAGAAAGAATCACGGGTTTGAGGAATAACTTTAACGTTTGGGTTTTCCAGTATCGAACGGACCATTTTTGCTGCCTGCTGTCGCATGTGCTCGCCACTTCTTAGGGCGGCCAAGAATTCGGTTAAGACTTCGTCCGTTGTAATGATTAATGCCTCGCCCAACAGCACCCTGGCGGCTTTAGCCGCCTCCGCCCATTGATCATGCGGCTTAACTAAAGCGATCCAGTAGTGAGAATCTGCAAAAACCTTTTTCATTTTTTCGGAGCCCCATACAAATAATGGTCCAAATTCTCATTTAGGTCATTCGGTAACTTATCCCATTCTTCCTGTGGAATTTCCTTCGCAAGATCATTCAACACGTCTTCAATTGGTCGAGCAGTTCGATCGTATGTTTCCTCATCCTTAGTAAGCTTTAATTCATCGACCCTTAAAATCCTAAGGATTTTTCCTTGTGCTGAAAATTCTCCTAAGCCTTTTACAAACATTTGAACTGTTCTATGTTCTTTAAGCGCTGTAGTAACCTGGTCTTCCTGTTCGGGAGTAAAAATGACAGTAACGATGGTGTCTTCAGCTGACCAGATCTGAAATCGGCCTTTCTTAACATCGGTTTCAAATACCTCACCTGTAATTGCTACATGATCTTCGTATGGTGTTTCAGTAAATGTTTCCAGCTTTCTTTTATGTGCTAATGTCAAATATGCAGGCTTTTTTTCAGCCACTTTCATCTCCACGAGCTCATCATCGGTAAGGGTTTGACCCCATTTAATATACTCCGGAAGTAATGCTCTAGGAAAACGTTGAGGCAATTCGACATCTGTTTCCAGGGCTTCAAATACGTCATGGGCGAGTTCAACAGCCTCATTGATTTCAACAGGTTCAGGTTCGAAAAAACTCGTTTGATCTGATTCCTCCATAAAAACCTCAAGAGGCGCAGTAGCACTGCCATCCTCTATCCTTCTCAAACACAAACGCACCCTTTCTTCAAAGTGGTGCGGTAGGCGTTCACGATCGGGATTTGCTGTTTTCCAAAGTGTTTTAGCGGTTTCCGCCACCATCTTTTGAAATTGGCTCAATTCCGCCAAGGCCCTTAAATCAAGGGCATGATCCCGAAATCGCTCTCCTTTAAAAGTCAGCTTTACAACCTCTTTCCATTTACCAGTCATTATTGCACCTCCAGAATTTCCAGAGATTTAATACTTTGGTTCTCCAAAATATTTTCTATCATTACCTGTTTTCATTAAAACGTGTTCCGTTGCCATTAGCTATTGATTCAACACTCCGCTGGAATGACGGACACTTTGGTTTTAGAGAACTCCCAAATTTCCCATAAAGGTGGATATCTAATTGCGGTCACCCCATCATTGGTCTCCTTTTCCATTTACAATCTTGCTATAAGGACCAATCCTATCCAAGGAAGCCTGCCTGTTTTTGCGGAAGGTGCCATCCATTCTGCTGCAATTCCGTAATCTCAGCACCAATTTCTTCCGTATCGAACCGAAAATATTGCTGCCTTGTGATTGCGCTGAAATATTTCCCTTTCTCAACAATGATCATATCCATACCGTCTGTATATATAATCAATCGAGAAAGCGGTTCATCATCCGGGAGCATCTCTGATAGGCGGCTGATTCCCAGACGAATCTTTTGGAGACTTAACCCATGTTTCCGTAGTGAGACGAGAACTCGGAGCTTTATAATATCTTTGAATGAATAATGGGCACGTCTTCCGTTAATATCGGGAGTGATTATGTCCAGACGCCCCCAATATTTTAGTTGATTCGCCGTTGCCCCCGTCAATTTAATGACCAAGTCTGTCTTATATATACGATCCATATCGCTTTTAGGTTGAAAAAACCTCTATTTTTTATCATTTTTCAACCAAAAATGCCAATAAAACCTTTTTATGTCAAGGAAAAAGATTGGTGATTATTACTTCCGAATGGTCTTAATCTTCATCTTCAAGAACCGGCAGGATAACTCCCCCTGAAGGAACGATGTGGACCTCCGGGTTGGGAATAAGCGATGAACATAGCGAGAAAGCCTGGCTTAAGTCCTCGGCGTAAAGAAATCCGATCTTTTCGACACTCTCCCTGGGCATCTCTCTGGATACGAGGATAACTTTGTAGTCATGCTGGGCGAGGAGCGCCTGTGCCATCGACATATTAAGCTCCGGAGCGCCGTCCTCGAGAATGCGTTCGTTATTATCAAATAGCCCGAAAACTCCTTCCATGATATTCCCTCCACATTCTCTAAGGAACCTTTCGCATCCTTTCAGATACGGTTGAGGCAGGGGAAACCGGCACTCCGCAACAAGGATAATAATCCCGCCCCTCTTGGTGATCATGGATGCGGGCGCAATGGGTTTCATGATCTGAGTGCCTTCGTTATAGGGAAATGAGCTGATAATCGTCACATCCGCCTTCTTTTGAAATTTTTTGGAAATGATGTTCCTGCATATCTCAATTCCCGCAAGGTGAGCTTCAACCGGATCTCCGGCCACAAGGTCGAAAAGCCGGTCATTGTTATCCAGCACACTGTTTAAAATGAAATCCAGCCCCGCCGCCCTGGCCAGGGCGGTAACCTTTTCATAGAAGGGATTGCCCTGGAGGATTCCAAGCCCAGATCCTTTTCTGAACGCGTACTTGAGGTGGTGTTCAAGGATAGCCTCAAAATTCGACACGCCGGGGAAAAGTATCTTGCCCCCGCCACCGAACCCGTTCATCGGATGGGGGAATATGGATCCGATGCCTATCCTGAATTTTGCCTCGTGGACCTTCCGGTTAATTTTTACCACGGTTCCTGAATCGAGCCGGCCGACCGGGACAAGATCAGGGGACAGACAGTCATGGTTGATAAAGGAATAGTCGCTTACGACATCTTTACCATAGACATTTTCCAACTCGTCATTAGTGAGCTTCCGGTGGGTGCCGAGAGAAACAACAATGAGTATATTGCTTTCAGGTATGCCGGAATCTTTTAAACGCTCCAGTAAAGTCTTTAATATTATCTTTTTCGGCGAGTATCTTGTCTGGTCCTCTATGATTATGGCGACGGTATCTGAAGGTCTGAGCCGTTCCTGGAGGGTTGCCGATCCCACAGGGTTCTCAAGGGCGTCAAGTGTGATCCGCTCAGCGTCTTTCCTGTCAGGATTATCCTTAAAAGTCGCAAAAGTAAGAACACGCCAGTCGGACGGCGGTTCAAAAAATAATTTTTCCCTTCCGTACATTACATATGTCTTATCCATGCTTTAGCCTTTTTCTTTATGAGTGGAACCTTTAAATTATATCAATTATTAAGGTTTACGGTTTAAGGTACACGGTATACGGTGTGCGGTTTATGGTCGATGGTGCGAGGTAATAATGTATAAATTTGCTGATCTGTATATATGTTATTTCCCCTCCACCTTATCCCCGATACCTTCTATCTTCTACCTTCTACCTTCTACCTTCCACCTTTATCCCCTGTGCCTTATGATTGCCCCCTCATCCGCTGACGAGGCCAGTTTTGAGTAGAGATTCAGATATCCTTTTTTTGTCTTCGGCTCGGGCCTTTTCCATTTTTTCAGGCGTTTTTCAATCTCATCGTCCGGAACTTCCAGGGTAATCGTGCAGTTTATTACGTCTATGCTTATTTTATCACCGTTTTCAATGATCGCTATGGGCCCCCCTTCCGCTGCTTCAGGTGAGATATGCCCCACGAAACATCCGTTATTGGTGCCGGAAAATCTCCCGTCCGTTACCACGGCTGTTGACTTATGCAGCCCCAGGCCATGGAGATACTTGAGCGCTCTGTACATCTCCACCATACCGGGTCCGCCCTTTGGACCCTCATACCTGATTACGACCACATGTCCCGCCTTTATCTTTCCATCCAGGATTGCCCGGTTGGCCTCCTCTTCGGAGTTAAAAACAGCAGCCGTTCCGGTGAATTGCCTTACGCTGGGGTCTATGGCGGTGGGTTTGCTTATTCCTGTTTTAGGCGCCAGGTTGCCTCTAAGCACTGCCAGCCCCCCGGTGGAGTCAAAGGGCTGATCTATTGTCTTTATCACTTCATTGTTTTCAGGGAACCTGTACCGGAAATTATCTATGTTCTCTCTCATGGTCTTTCCCGTGCATGTCATCACATCCATATTGAGCATTGTCCGGAGCCTGTCCATTACGCGGGGTATTCCGCCAGCTTTCCACAACGCCTCCATGTCCCAGTCAGCAGCGGGATAGACCTTTGCGATTGTGGGTGTTTTTTTGCTGTATTCTTCAAAGGCTCTGAGAACGTCAATATCCAGCTCCGCTTCATAGGCCAGGGCGCACAGGTGAAGAACCGCGTTGGTTGAACCACCGATGGTTAAGCACACCTTGATTGCATTTTCCATGGATTCCCTGTTTATTATGTCTCTGGCCGTGATTTCCTGCCTCACGAGATTACATATGGCCTCACCTGATTGTTCCGCCAGCCTTAATCTGTCTGCATATACCGCGGGGATTGAGGCCCCGTCCGTAAGACTCATGCCGATTGCTTCCGTAAGACAGCACATGGTGTTTGCCGTGCCCATAAAGGAACACGACCCGCATGTCGGACAGGAAAGATCTTCCACTATTTTATATTCATCGAGTGAAATCTTTCTTGCCTTGTACATTCCCATTGCCTCGGAAATCGTGGTGGAGTTGGATTTTACCCCGTTGAATTCGATCCCCCCGATCATAGGGCCTCCGTTTACAAGAATAGACGGAATATTTAGCCTTGCGGCGGCCATGAGCATCCCCGGCACGATCTTGTCACATGATGCCATCAAGACGATGCCGTCCAGAGGGTTTGCAGCGGCCATTATTTCGACAGAGTCGCATATCACTTCTCTGGAAGGCAAAACATAATTAAAATTCTCTTTGGCGACGGCGTCACATAATCCGATCACTCCGAACTCATATACGGTTCCTCCTGCCCGGTGAATTCCTTTCTTTATATGCTCACTGATCTGCTTGAAATTGAAATGACCGGGAATAAGTGTGCTCCATGAGTTCGCGATGCCGATGGCTGGTCTCCTGGCGCTGAAATCGTCATCGGAGTATCCCATGCTCTTTATCACATTACGGATATCGGCGTTTTCCATTCCCATCAAGGACCCGGAACTTCTGAATTTCTTTTTGTCTCTCATCCTATTTCCCTTTTTTGATTAAACATAATCACAAATCCATATCCTTTTCGCAGAAAGAAGCCTCTACTATAAAATCCCTGGCTATTTCTATACCTTTATTTATGGTCTTCAGTGTGCCTCCTTCTTCCTGATAAATTTCACGCGGATTTTGCCTCCGGTTGGATTTTTATTTTAGGGCTCGCAATATTGTGGTCGTGAACATGGTTGCCCTCGCTTATGTCTCGCGTAGCCACGCCGATCAGCTGACCATATTTAAAAACGGGTTCTGCTGCATGAATATCCGTCACGGCTATCTTGTGAAACTTTGGTATTTCTTCAACAGCGATGACCTCAAACACCTCGTCTTTTTTTTGGTATCTCGCCACCGCGCCGGCGCCCAGCACTTCAGTTACCGTCACCACGTTATCATTATCGTGTATGAGGATTGAATTGATTTTTTTATCCACTGATGAATACCCTCCGGATATAAATTTATCTTGAACAGCAATGTTTTCATATATTACTTTGCCGTAATAGTAAAATTAAAAAATTAAACCCCTCAATCCCTGTTTTTAGGAGGGAATTGAGGGGAAAGTCAAGCCGGTTAATAAACATTTCTATCCTGGGTTATCACCCAGGCATTATTTCGGCATCTTGATTGTCCATGTATCCGGTTTGGGAGGATAGAGAGGCATCCGCACTCCGTCCCACCACTGCAGGGCAATCAGGGGCTTGAATGCAAGGCCCTTTTCGTTATATTTTACATCGCCCATCATGGTCCCCTTGAACTCCCCGCCGAAGACCGCGTCCCTGACCTTTTCAGATTCGAAAGATCCGGCCTTTTCAATGGCCATGGCCAGGATCTGGGGATTGGCATAGGAAAGCCCAACACTCACAGAATCCAATCCGTTATGATCTTTCATGAAGCGCTCTTGAAGCTCCTTTGATCCCGGGTACCCGAAGGCGTCGCTCCAGAAACCGTCATGGATAATGTAATTGGCATCCTTGCCCATGGCTCTTTCGAATTCCCGGGGCCAGAACCCTTTGTATCCATGAATATACGGAACCACCAGATCCTGCTCCTTCATCTGGCGCAGGAGTGTTATACCGTCTGTCGGAGAACACAGTATCAACAGGGCATCCACTTTAGCCCCTTTATATTTTAGAATATGCGATGAGAAATCCTTGGAACCCGGTGCGTATGGTTCATCCACTGCAAATTTGTACCCGTATTCCTCTGCCCAGTGTTTGAATCCCATTCCAAATCCCTGTCCATCCTGATTATCCTCCATTAATAGCGCCGGCCTTTTGGGTCTCTGATCCGGCGGGAGGTCCGCCCAGACCAGAAACGGGATCTTGGCCGCAGAACCTGTATCCGTGAACATGTCCGAAACCCATTTGAAATTCTCCGCCTCGATGAAATCAAGCCAGCTCGTCACGATTGCGTAGTAAACCTTATACTTTTCGCATACGGTGGCCGCAGCAATGTTTATCGGGGTAATATTGCTTGACAGCGCAAGGTCTATTTTATCTACCTTGATCAGTCTTTCCATGGCAGCGGCTCCCTGGTCCGCGGTGCTCTTATCATCCGCGAAGATAAGCTTCATGGGCAGCTTCTTGCCTAAATCCTTGACAAACACGCCTCCTTTTGCGTTTATGTCTGCGACAGCCGTTTCATAAGCCCACTTGCACTCAGCGGCAGTCATTGCGTTCATGCCTGTTAAGGAATTTACCGCGCCCACGCGTATCTCCGTCCTTTCCTCCGCCGTCACACCACTGAAAGGCACGGCAAGCAGCGCGACAAGAAAAAACAATAACACCCATCTGAACCATTTATTCCCTTCCATTTTCCCCTCCTTATATTAAAACAGGTTTATGTTTTAAAACAGCCGTTGTTCTTTCCTCGGCCGCTGGGTAACCGATCGGTTAAAGATTAGTATCAGACAGGGCAATATACTTATAATTCATGTTATGTGTATTTACCGTAAAGACCAGCTCACTTTCTGCGGGGGGAGGAGATAACGTCCTTCAGGCCGATAAGTCCCCCCGGCATGAACCTCATGACAATGATAATTAAAAAACCCCCCATAATGGGATTTATCTCGGCGAAATAGATATCCGCTATAGTAAAAACGGCTGTCATGAAAAAGGCGCCTATCACAGGGCCTATTATCGTGCCGTTTCCTCCTATGACGCACATAAGGATAGGATAGAGCGTCCAGGTAAGCTTTAAGACCGAATCGGGGTTGATATGAAACAGGTAGTAGGTATAGAGGCTGCCGCAGATGCCGGCAAGAAATGCCCCGACCGAGAATGCGAAAACCTTGTATTTCAGGGTATTTATCCCGTGGGACGCAGCGGATACCTCATCTTCACGAATAGCCCTCAATGCGAGACCGATCCTGGATCTGATCAGCAAATAGACCACGGCAGTTGAAAAAACAGCTAAAAAGAGGCCGGTCCAGTAATAAGGTTTCATGGATTCAAACACAGTTGAAGGAAGATGAAGCCCGTCCGAAGCTCCTGTGAAAGAGCCGCCCTTTACAAAGAATACCTTGATGATTTCCCCTATCCCCAGCGTCCCAAGTGCAAAATAGTCTCCCCGTAGCCGGAGGAGCAGGGGAATTCCTATAATGATCGCAAGAATTACCGGAACAAGACCACTCAGGGTCATGGTTACCGGATCAAAATAGTATCCAGTTTTCGTGATGTCACGTATCCATATTATGCCTGTTGTATATGCCCCGAGCCCAAAGAAGGCATGCTGCCCCATACTTAGCTGCCCGGCATACCCGGCGACAAAGTTCCACCCCTGAGAGATGATGATATGACAGAATGTGAGGAAGAGGAAAAAGCCAAAATAGGATTTATCAACATCCAGGAAAAAAGGCAGTAAAGCCAGGGCTATAACAATCAGGGCGGTTATGTATAACGGATATTTATCTTTCATTTCTTATCCTACGCCTTTTTTACGGACCTGACAAAGAGGCCCTCGGGCTTAAACATTAAGACGATCAGAAACGCCGCATACGCTATTGCGTCCGACCACCCGCCGGTGAAAAAGAAGGATGCCAGACTTTCCAGGAGACCTAAAAGAATCCCGCCGAAAAGCGCGCCGAACACGCTGCCTATTCCGCCAATAGCCAGGGAGATCATGGCCTTGAGGGCGAATATAAAACCATAATAGGGATCAAAAGGGTATATCGTCGCCAGCCCTACTCCGGCTACGCCTGCCAGTCCGATTCCAATTGCAAAGGCCACAGCGTTTACGCGATGGGGACTTATTCCCATCAGTGTAGCCGATATGATATCCTCCGAAGCAGCCCTTACAGCCATTCCTATCAACGTCTTCTTTAGAAAAAGAAGAACACCCGTGGTTGAAATGACGGCTATTGACAGGCCCATGAGCCTGGTAAAAGAGATGTTGATTCCCATAGGCTTGAATGACAAAAGGGTGTATGATGTAGTGATGGACCTGGGATTGGCCGTCCATAATACCATTATAAGATTTTCCACAAGAAACATGAGACCGACGGCAATCAGAAGGGAGATATTTTTATCTTCCAGGCCCGCGGCTTCACGAAAAAGGGCATGATATAAGCCCATGCCGATGACCAGCGATAACGGAACGATGAGGATAAGAGAGAGATAAGGATCAATACCCATTAATGTGAATATCCAGTAACACACATAGGCCATAAATATAATCATAGTGCCCTGTGCAAGGAAAATAATCCTCATTGTCCCGAAGATCAGGCTGAGACCTATGGCCGCTATTCCATACATGGTACCGAAAAGAATACCATTAACGAAAAGCTGAACAATAAGTCCAAAAGTGATGTATTCCCACATCAGTGTTTTCTCCAGCGTTCTCCTATATAGGCCTTCTGTACTTCAGGATCCGCTAAAAGGTCTTCCCCCCTGCCGCTCATGGCAATCTTCCCCGTCTTCATAACATATGCCTGATGTGAAATCCTGAGCGCCTGATGTATGTTCTGTTCTACTAGAAGTATCGTAACTTTCTGATTATTCAGGGTCCGGATAAGCTCGAACATGGTCCTAACAAATATGGGACTCAGACCCAGCGACGGTTCATCAAGCATAAGAAGAGTCGGTTGTGACATCAGAGCCCTTCCAATGGCAAGCATCTGCTGCTCCCCCCCACTCAATGAGCCGGCTTTCTGATCCCTTCGAGCCTTCAGTACGGGAAAAAGATCGTAGGCACGCTCCAGGGATTCATTAAAAATAGGACGGGACCTGGGCAGATAGGCACCAAGCTTCAGATTCTCAAATACCGTGAGGGTAGAAAAAAGACGCCGACCTTCCGGAACATGGGAGATCCCCATGTTAACCACCTCCTGCGTCTTCATCCTGCTCACAGAGCTGCCGGAAAATAAAATCTCCCCCTTCCTCGCCCGGATAATACCCGAAATCGTCTTCAGGAGAGTCGTCTTCCCAGCCCCGTTTGATCCCACAAGAGCGACAATCGTCCCCTCATCAACCTTGATCGATACATCCCAAATGGCCTGGACGTCTCCGTAAAGAACATCCACCCCCTTTACTTCAAGCAGGTGCTTCTCCAAGATACGCCTCTATCACTTTAGGGTTATTAGCTATGTCTTCGGGTTTGCCATCAGCAATCTTGATACCGTAATCCAGTACAATTACACGATCACAGAAATCAAGCACTGCGTCCACTTTATGCTCAATCCATAAGATAGAGGTACCTCTTTCGTCCTTAGCTTTCCGGACCACCTGGAGAAGTTTCTGGATCTCAAACGGCGTCAGTCCCGCCATTGGCTCGTCCAGAAGGGTAATAACAGGCATGGAAGCCAGGGCCATAGCTACTTCGAGCAGACGCCTGTCAGAAAGAGTTATATTCGCAACCAGGGTATCCTTCTTATCGGAAAGACCAACAAGCTCCAGGACTTCAACAGCCCTCTTCCGGGCTCCCCGCCCGCCATGCTTGCGACCGTAAACAGAACCCACCATTACATTCTCCAGAACAGTCATCTTCAGAAATGCCTTAACAAGCTGGTAGGTCCTCGCGATACCTAGGTGGCATACTTTATGAGGAGCAAGACCGGTGATATTCCTTCCTTTGAGAAAGACCTCACCTCTTTCAGGTGTGTATATTGATGTGATAACGTTGAATAAAGTGGATTTGCCTGCCCCGTTAGGGCCAATAAGACCTACTATCTCATCCTGCATGATATACAGGTCAATATCGTTCAATACCTGCAACCCACCAAAATTCTTGTAGATCCCCTCTAAACTCAGAACAGCCTTTCCTCTATCCATCGCCTCGCTCTTTTATTGGTTAACGAAAAGCTATCCGGGTGCCTTTTCAGGTACCAAGGCCGTTTGATGCATAAGATTGCGCAGCCTCTCCACTCATCACTTTGTTATCGTTGTCACTGTTTTATCATATTATTAATTTGATAATTATGCAAAGAATATTATTTATTTTATTTATATTATAATAGATATTATTGATATTTACATCATTCTATGAATTTGTTATCTTTTTTTCGAGGTTATTAATAATGGGAGACGTTAAGGTAATAATAGACGGTAAAGAGGTAGCCGGTGATGAAGGGATGACGATACTTGAAGCGGCGG
>JAFGDF010000354.1 GCA_016932235.1 Deltaproteobacteria bacterium
AAAGCCCCGGCCATGCTGATAGACCATGATATACACGGCAATCTTACGGCGGAGAGGATCCCGGAGATACTGGAATCCTATTCATAGGCAGAATTAAACAGCCCATTTTCCTCAGAACCATGAGTGAGGTTAAATAAGGAGGAGAAGATGAAGGAAGAATCAGGTAAAAAATCATATATGTGCCCATATTGCTCAAAGACGTTTATGGCCTTTGAAGAACTGAAGGCTCATGTCGTCAATGAGCATCCTGCCGAACAGCTGGCAAAACCCGAGGGCCTTATCAGGTTGACGGTAAATGGAGAAATCTTCGATATCCAGGTAGAGCCTGAATGGACTCTTTATCAGGTTATCCATGACAAACTGGGACTGACCGGGGTGAAGATGTTTTGCGATCGAGGAGCATGCGGATCATGTACGGTGATTATGGACGGCCGGCCGATTCTCTCATGCATGACCCTTGCCATCGAGTGTGATGGAGTGAAAATAGAGACCGCAGAAGGTATCGCCAAGGCCAAACACCCGCTGGTTGACCTTTATGTTAAACATCATTGTATGCAATGCGGATACTGCACTCCCGGTTTTATCGTCACGGCAAAGGCTTTACTGGACAAGAATCCCGATCCTACTGAGGAAGAAGTCAAGAATGCCCTCGCAGGCAACCTTTGCCGGTGCGGCACTTACCCTCAGCACATAAAGGCCGTGATGGAAGCTTCTGAAAAAATATAATCCCGATCGGAGGATAAATAAACATGGCGGACAGATTTGAAGAAATGCCCAGTAATCCGATGGTCCGGGATAAATTTATCCATGATACGTTTGAATTCCTCGGCAAAAGGGGCATGAGAAGAATCGACGGACTCAGAAAGGCGAGTGGAAGGGCGGTATATACAAGGGACATCATTTTGCCCGGAATGCTTTATGCCAGATGGATGAAGTCGCCTTATCCAAATGCCAAGATTGTCAGTATGGATTCCAGCCGTGCTGAAAAATTGCCGGGTGTAAGGGCAATATTAAGGTACGATGATCCCGAAATATGTGAAAAAAGGATCCCCGCGCTTCAGGGAGGGGAAGAGGATGTCCTCATTCGTTATGCCCATTTTCAGGGACAGCCCATGGGCGCAGTAGTTGCCGCAGATACGGAGGAAATCGCCAAGGAGGCGCTCAAACTTATACATGTGGAGTGGGAACAGCGGCCATTTGTTCTTGATCCGAGGGAGGCTATCGCCCTTGGCGCGCCTCTTGCCAGGCCTGAGAGGATGCCGGAAGGGAACGAAATGCCCTTATTTTTCCAGCCGACCAACACATTCAGTTTCGGTGATGTAAACAAAGGATTCAAGGAAGCTGATGAGATCATAGAATTCAAGGCAAGGCGCCGTTACCACGGCTGCTCTGACGCGGAACCGGTGAACGGTATAACCAGATGGGAGGAGGATTGCGTGGAACTCTGGCTTCACATGCAGCATCCTTATGAACACAAATGGATGATGTATAAATGGTTCGGAGTTCCCATGACCAAAGTAAAGATCAATTCACCTTACAACGGGGCCATGTTCGGGGGCTGGAACTGGATAGATTACAGCATGATTCCACAGTATATCAGTGCGCTGCTGTCAAGAAGAACCGGAAGACCGGTTAAATGGGTTTTCAACAGGAGAGACGATTTTATTTTCGGTTCGCTGGATGCGATGGAGAGCGATTTCAGGGTAGGGTTTAAAAGGGACGGGACCATTACAGCGGTAAAAATAAAGAGTATCTTTGTAAACCTGTCATTTGAACCCGGTTTGCATTTTGTAGAAAACTGCAAGATCCCCAATGTGGAATCGGAGACTCTCGTTGTTCAGGTGAACAAAGGACCTGTACATGCCATCAGATGCGAACAGCTTCCTCCATCATTTGCGCTGACCCATGTCTTTAATCATGTCGCCGCGGAACTTAATATGGATCCCACCGAACTGGCGCTTCAAAACGACGGTGCGGAGGGCGAAGATATGGCGGCGCTGGCTGAATTCAAGAGGAAGAACGGCTTCCCTGTCAGAGACAGCCTCAGGGAATGTATTGAGGCGGGTAAAAAGGCGATCGGATGGGATGAAAAATGGCACTTGCCGGGCGCTAAAAAACTTCCAAACGGAAAGATGCACGGAATAGGATTCATCTGGGATCATGAATGGGATGACAACCGTGGCGCCGGTGCCGCAGGCTTGATGATTCAGCAGGACGGGACCGTCAGTGTCATAGCGCTCCGGGCGGATGTTGGGGTGAACGCGGAGAGCACCTACTGTGCGATTGTTGCTGAAGAACTGGGGATGCGTTACGAAGATGTCTTTTTGAGACAGCAGGATGATGTCCATTTGCCCCTGATGACCCCGGATGGATCATGTAACCTGACGACCAACGGTTATGTTATGAAAAAAATCGCAAAGCGTGCCAAGAAGCAACTCCTTGAACTGGCCACTTCAACGGTTCATCTCATAGAACGGGATATCCCGCCCGCGTTCCCGGACATGAGCCCCGATGATCTAGAAGTCAGGGACAGTGTTATCTATGTTAAGGATAATCCTTCCATAAAGAAAACCGTGGCGGAAGTCGTTAAGGATGTAGGCGGCAGTTTGGGCAGTTTTATAAAGAAGCATGAGTACGGTGCGATACAGAACACAACGCATCCCCCTGTGTATGCCTGGGCCCATCATCGCCAGGGAAGACTCGGAAAAGAGCCGGGGCGACAGCGGCTATGCCGGCAGGCACATTTCTGTGAGGTGGAGGTTGATCCGGAAACCGGAGATGTGGAAGTTACGAAGGTCGTCAATGTTAATGATGTCGGCAAGGCGTTGTCCCCGGAAGGTGTGGAAGGACAGCAATATGGGGGGACGTATATGGGAGTGGGCAGGAACCGGAGTGAGGAATATGTCTGGGATCCTAAAACCGGCGTTTTGCTGAACGGCAATCTCGTGGATTATAAATTCAGTTCTTTGCTTGATGTCGGCCCTATAGAAACAGTTATCGTTGAAACAGGAATGGGTTTGGGACCTTATGGAACAGTTGGTATCGGAGAGGATGTCGCCACTGATACGACATATCTCCTGCATGGCGCCGTATATAACGCCATAGGTAAATGGGTTGATGACGGCCCTATAACGCCTGATAAAGTTCTCAAAGCACTAGGCAAGGCATAGGAGTAAAAATATGAAAAAATTTATACATATCAACGCGCGGTCTATCGATGAGGCGGTTAGCTTTTTATCCCGGTTCGGTAACAGGGCTAGTGTTATTGCCGGAGGAACTGATCTGCTGGGGAAAATGAAGGATGAGATCCTGCCGGTATATCCTGAGGCTCTTATCAACATCAAAACAATCCCTAATCTGGATTTTATCAGGGAGGAAAAAGGGGTTTTAAGGATTGGTTCTATGACACGGCTTGAAGATATCGCTCATGAACCGGTAATAAAAGAAAAGTATGCGGCTCTTGCAGAAGCGGCAGGAAGGACCGCCTCACCGCACATTAGAGAAATGGGCAGAATAGGCGGGAACATATGCCAGGATATAAGGTGCTGGTATTACCGGAATCCAAATAACCGCTTTCCGTGTCTCAGAAAAGGGGGAGGACGATGTTACGCCATTGAAGGTGATAACCGGTATCACAGCATTTTCGGCGGTAGTGTAGAAAAAGGGTGTTACGCTGTGCACCCGAGCGATATCGCTCCTGCTCTGATCGCCCTTGACGGGAAGGTGAAGACGTCAAAAAGGGATATAAGGGCTGAAGATTTTTTCAAGGTGGGGATAAAGAAGACAACGGTCCTGGATCCTGATGAGATCGTCAAGGAGATAGAGATCAAACGGCCTGTTGAAGGAGCGAAGAGTTGTTTTCTGAAATTCGCCATAAGGAAGTCCATAGATTTTCCGATTGTAAACTGCGCTGCCGCGATATCGACTGAAAAAGGAAAAGTAAAAACAGCGAGGATCTGTTTGAACGCTGTATATGTAAAGCCATACAGGGCAGGCAAGGCTGAAGATGCTATGGTGGGTAAAATAATCAATGAGGAAAACGCCGAAAAAGCCGCGGATTTGACCGTGGCGGACGCGAAACCCATGAAGGATAACCGCTATATGGTCCAGATTGCCAGGATATACATAAAGAGGGCCATCCTTGGCTGTAAATAGTGCGCATGATCGTTAATATCCAGATAGCGAAGAGTTTTTCCCATTATATCCAGAACGGAAAGAAACTGATGGATGGGACAGCCCTGGATGTCCCCGAAGGGACAAAAGTATCCGAATTTCTGGATCTGGCGGGGTTTCCCGAAAAAGTTAAAGACATGGTTATGAAATGATAAAATAAAGTCGTATATTCATCCATAGTATTTCTATAAGAGGAAGAGGGTTATTAATAATGGGAGACGTTAAGGTAATAATAGACGGTAAAGAGGTAGCCGGTGATGAAGGGATGACGATACTTGAAGCGGCGG
>JAFGDF010000355.1 GCA_016932235.1 Deltaproteobacteria bacterium
TCCTTTCCTTCTACGAATGGTTTGATAAACTTGGGATAAGAAATTCTGGTAAATGGTGTGGATGGCCTTGCAGCAGTAATATACTGAGAGCTTTTATCGTTCATCCTGAATACCTCCGCAGTCGATCTGTTAAATTATTTATTAAGTCGCTCCAGGGGATACAGAGCATGTCAGGGAAATGGGGAAAAGGACTGTTATTTTATCACACATTAAATGCCCTAGCCCATATAAAGACTATTGAGGTTGACAGGCAATTGGATGCCGCTTTTAAAAGAATTCGTCTAAGCCAAAATTCGGATGGTACATGGGGTATTAATAGATCTGAATGGGACACATTTTTGGTTATACATGCCATGAAGAACAGGGGATATGATATAAGTTATAGATGAATATATTCGTTTTAGACACTGATATTAATAAATGGTAAATTGCATGAACGAATGGTATGAAACACTACAACGACCGAGATTGACGCCTCCGGATTGGGTATTTGGACCTGTCTGGACAATCCTCTATATTATGATAGGGATCTCCATATTCCTGTTTTTGAAAAGATATAAAAGCGAAAACGGGTATGGAATCTATGTGCTAATTGGTTTACACTTAATAAGCAACATTGCATGGACTGGCATCTTTTTCGGATTGAAGTCACCCGGTCTTGCCTTAATTGATATAATGTTTCTAGTCATTTCTTTATTATTGATAGTCCGGGTTTTTTGGAACACCTATAGGGTCTCCTCCATATTGCTATGGCCCTATCTAACATGGGTCCTGTTCGCGACCTATTTGAATGCTTCATTCTATGTGATAAATAAGATCTGATAAAGAATATCAATAAGTTATACAGATTTAAAGAGATTAGGAAACTCAGGTTTTATGCTGGTCAGCCTGAACCGAAAGCCTTAACAATGATATAACCATAAGAATAGCTATAACTATAAGGACCGTGCAAAAAAGGAAAGCCAATTGATAGTTGCCGGTTATATCAAAAATTAAACCTGCTAAAAAAGGCCCTAATGAACCTCCAAGTGTGAAAGCAAACACAATTGATCCTAAAATAGCTCCATGAGCATTCATGCCGAAGAGGCTGGCAGCCATGCTTGATTCGATCACAGCAATACCTCCACTGCCAAACGCCATGACTAACGCCACAAGGCCAAAAAACAAAGCCGAGGTAGCAGGCAAAAGAAACAACCCCACTGCAGACAAAAGAAAGAAGCAGGTTATAAAGGCTTTTCTGCTTCCGATTCTATCAGCAATCAGACCTATTGCGATACTTCCCAGGGTCATCGCACCGCTCATGGTGGATAATATGAAGGCTGCAGCTGTGGCTGAAATTCCATGATCGATAGAATGAGGAACAATATGCACTAACAGGGTTGAATGAGAAAAGCCGAAGCAGAAAATAGCAATGGCAAACATCCAGTACTGCCTGGTACGCAGGACATTCTTTAAAGAGAAACCAGCAATGGAGAACTGTATCGTCGTATTATTTATATCGGTCTCGCCGTAAGGGGTACGGCCGATTTCAGAAGGATCACGTTTGAGAAACTGAGCCGCTAAGATTATCAAGAGAAACACCACGATGCCTACAAAGAGAAACGCGTCCCGCCAGCCACAGTTATATATGAGCCATGTGATTAAAGGCGGCCCTATAAGCCCACCGAGTCCTCCCCCGGACATTAATATCCCTGTCATAATATTGCGCCTTTTAACAAACCAACGGGCAACAGTGGACATCTGGGGAGCGTAGAGGCCGCCCATGCCAACGCCTATAAAGACCACATAGAAAAAATAAAGCTGCCAGGCAGAATTGACTAGCGACATTAATATCAGCCCGGACCCGACAAGAATCCCACAAAGGGTAAGGACTTTACGTGGGCCTAATCTGTCATTCAACCCACCCATCAAAATGCTGGACATTCCCGTTATAACAGAAGAAAGCGAAAAAGCCCCTGAAATCAGGGCACGGCTCCAATTAAATTCCGAGGTTAGAGGATTTATAAAAACGCCAAAAGATCCCCTGGGACCGAACATGAGTATTTGCAGGAAGAAACAGGCCAAGACAATGATATAGCCGTAGTAGAAAGAAGCTTGAGTCTCTTTTATCTGGTCCTTGATTTCTGATTTAATGGATAATGTCACATGGATACCATATTCATTATCATTGTATTTCCTGTACAGCCTTAATACATCAAACTAGGTAGCCATGTAGATAATTTGGGGAAAATAAACAATATAACTACAGCCACAAGCATGGCGATGCAAAAGGGGTACACGCCCTTAAAGATAGTATTAAGTGGGATGTCTTTGCTTATTGATCGCAGGACGAACATGGTTATTCCAACAGGGGGTGTCATCTCAGCCGTATTAATTATGACAACCAGCATCAAACAAAACCATATAGGGTCCAGACCCAGGGCCTTGGCAATGGGGAAAAAGATTGGGAAGCCGATGAGCATCATCGGTAGTATATCAACAGGAAAGCCGATGATGAAAAAAAGAATTAATGTTATTATCATAAAACCGGTACTGGACAATCCGAGGCTGGTAATAGCATTGGTTAAGGTAGTGGAGACATTACACCAGGCCAGAAACCGGGTAAACATCACCGCACTTACGAGTATCAGAAACACGGCGGATATATGTTTTCCTCCATCCAGAAGGGCCTGTGCGAAGTCTTTCCAGCTATATCTTTTCATAATCAAAGCGAGTAAAAAAGCTGCAAATGCGCCGACGGCGCCGCCTCTGATCGGAGTGAATATTCCCAGATATATACCGCCGATACACACCAGAAAAATAACTGCTACCGGTCCACCCGCCTTGAGCGATCTTAATCTTGGTCCCCATGCCGATTTTTCACCGGCTGGTCCAGCGTCAGGATAAATCCGGCACCAGATAAATATCACAATCGCATAGCAGGCAGTTATGAGAAGACCCGGGATGATCCCGGATATGAGTAGCGATCCGATAGGCACACCTGTGAGCAACCCCACCAGAACAAATGCGCTGCTTGGCGGTATAATAGGCCCAAGACAGGAACCGGCAACAATGCTCCCGGTGGACAGCATGTCATTGTATTTATATCTCCTCATCTGCGGAAGTGCACCTGTTCCCATTGTGGAAACAGACGCGATCGGATCGCCCACTATAGCAGCAAAGGCAGTGCAGGCGCCTATGGTGGCATATGATAGCCCTCCCTTTAAATGGCCAATCCAGCGATAACCTGCGTCATATAAGTCGCCTCCGAATTTTGCATGCAGGCAGAAAAAACCCATCATCATGAAAAAAGGTAAGACCGCAAAGGCATAAGACCCTAAACTGCGATAGACGTCTGTGGCAACCATGTCGAAGGCCGTTACGGGGCCGCGGATATGACTTATAAAAATAATGGCGGTCAGCATCATTGTATAGGCAATAGGCATGCCGGCTAATAATAATGCAGTAAAAAAACAGATACCCATTACAGCCAGCAGATCCAGATTTATCTCCCAGAGTCCCTTCTGCATGAAAAATCCGATAAGAACAGTCAATATTACAGGAGTTGCCACCATTATTAACCATTGATACATCGCAAGGCCTTCTTTAATAGACTCAACGATGAGTTTTAAAAAATCCCTAAACATCAGGAGCCACATTGCCATAATACCGAATGCGATGACAACGGCAAAGGGTGCGCTGGGTATAGCCAAATACTGCTTATGCATCATATTTTTAGAAGCGAAGTAGATAGACTGATCTATGACCCTCCAGATAACGATGCCGATTGTCCCCATGCTCAAGATACTGACAATAAAATCAATAACGAGCCGGCTCTTCTTTGATAATAGGGCGGTGATGACATCTACCGCAATGTGTGCCTTTTCATCCTGGCAGTGGGCCAAGGCAAGGGATATGCCGCAGATCATCATAATTTCGGTGATTTCCGTTACGCCCTTGATAGGGCGATGAAATATAACAACATCCATGATGGTATCAATGAAGTTGAGAAAGATCATCAGGAAAAGAGCTGCGATACCGATTATGTTGGTCCAGCGACTGAAAACACCGACTTTATCAAGAATACCGATGATCTTGGTTAGCCTTCGCATCCTTTAGCTCCTTACTTCTTTCTAATATGGCGGTAAATAATTTGAGTTTTAAAAAGATTGAGCTGCCATCAGTAAATAGTTGCAGCCTAAGGCGTTGGTCATAAAAGACCATTTCCTTAGGCTGATTTATGTCCGAAAATTTTAGATATTATTAATAAGGTTTGTATTTTTCGTCTGAATATTTCTTGTTAAGCTCCAGGAATCTATCAACCAGTTTTTTACCCGGCAGGCCTTGGGATTCCAGATCGCTAATGAACTCCTGCTGCACGGATTGAGTGGCTGCTGTAAATTTGGCAACTTCTTCGGGTGGAAGCCAGTAGGTCACGATGCCGAACTCTGTTTCCGCCTTTGGCAGGGATTCATGAAGGTTCGTCAATACCGCCTTATCCTGAAGATCGATGATCCAGTCGGTCATGCCGTTCATTATATCCTGAATATCCTTCGGTAATTTGTTCCATACATCAAGATTCAAGGAACAGTTTACCAGCATCTCATCACAGTGGGTGGGAAGGGTCATGTATTTCATAATAGGGCCCCATCCGAATTCCCACAGCAGGTACATGGATATACCGGTACCTTCTTGCACGCCTGTTTGAAGAGCGGAGGTAGAATCCTCGGGAGGCACAGGAGTCGGTACCCATCCCAGTGCTTCGATCACCTTGGATGACCACTTTCCCACTGGTCCAATCTTCATGCCCTTGCTGCCTTCAAGCGTACGTATCTGTTTCTTCGTTGTGACAATGCCGTAACTCCCTCCTGGTTCCCTCCAGAGGAGTCTTGCGTCGCTGTATGGCTCAAGCATCTGGGGAAACTCCTGGCCCAGTTCGTGCAGAACCCTGCCTGGCCTGAAGCACAGGGTGTCATAAGGGGTAAAAACGACGACATCATCCATCGGGAACCTGCCCTGAAGCATTGATGGGAAGTACTCCGCAAGATCGACAGAGCCTTTAATCAATGCATCATAAGCATCTATCAAACTGACCAGTTCACCATTCCAATGCTGCTCCACCTTAACGCGGCCGTTGGTACGCTTTTCCAACTCAATAAAATAGGGTTCGATGCAGTTTGTCTTCCAGAAACCGCTGCCTGAGTTATGGCTGGTAAAGATAAGGGTGATAGGTTTCTGAGCCATTGCGATGTTGAGGCTAAGAATCATTAAGACAGCAATGAAGATAAAGAATACAAAAGACGACTTTTTCATGGTTTTCCCTCCTGTTTAGAAATTAGACCAACTCCTTTAACTAAATATTTCGTTTATTAAAAAGCCTAGTAGACTGTCGGAGAAAGTCCAACAAGCTGCTAGAATCACAAATATATATTTAATATATCGAACGATCGATGCACTGTCAACAAATTATTAAAATTATAGAAGGATTAAGCTGCCTATGTCAAATTAAATCTAATGTTTATTATCATATATTGGTATTTGTACTTGAGATTGACCGCTACTCAAATTATCCTATCGTTGAAGCCCATGATTTAAACTTGGAGCTGTAGCTATTTTCTGCTTGTATCATTGCAAATGAAAAAAAAGGGTAGGGCGGTTAGAGTGCAATTATTATGCACCTGAGAAAACCTCATCAATCAGGGGCATGGTTTTTTCAGTAATGTCATATTGGGCTAAGAAGATTGGGGTTTTAATGAAAAGATCAACAGATGGTATCTGAAGGTTTCCCGGAGTGCCGTTATTAACTTCGGCGCTGATCTCCCTGCTTTTTGATTGAAGATGCCCGAAAGAAAAGATGCACGAACACCTGAGAAACCCTTTTAAGCGCTATGTTTGATAAAAAGATAATCACTGATCTGGTGGAATCAATATGGAGTCCCATACTTCATCCATTTAATTATAAACTATCTCACTGCAAAATGGAAGCAGCCACAATGGATTTGTTTATTTCAAGGCTCACTGATATTACACTGTTCCCGGTTTGTGCCCTGTACAACCTTTCTATCTTGAAATCTTTAGTATAACCATACCCGCCATGTAACCTGAGAGAGGTTTCGATGACCTGAGACATTAAAGGCTGGACGATAATTTTGCACGCAGCGGCTTCTCTATACAGTTCAGGCGAATTTATTTCAATGAGCTGCGCTGTACAGTAAGTCATCCATCTGCAGGCGCGTATCTTCGCATACATATCAGCAAGTTCGAACCGGATTCCCTGCATTTCCGATATTGGACGCCCCCCTGCTTTTCTATTTTTCGTGTATCTTATCGCCTCATCCAAGGCCGCCTGTGCTAAAGCCACTGCCACAATGCAGCCTTCTATTTTTTCTACGGATATCCAGTATAGAAGCACATCCAGACCTTTTCCTTTCTCGCCAAGAATCTGGCCGCTTCCGACCCGATAATTTTCATAGCACACATCCACCGCTTCAACTCCGCCACAACCCATAAGATCCCATATTTTAGAGGTAGAATATCCATCAGCCAGTTTTTCGACAATAAAACAGGTGCAATTTTCATTTTCATCTTTGGTCCAAACAATCGCAGGTCCGGGTCTGGCGCCAAAGGTGCTGAATCTCTTACTTCCTTTAATGATATAGCCATCGCCGTCCGGCACTGACCTCGTAAGCAGGGCTTTAGGGTCTGAGCCAGTATCGGGCTCGGTAAATTGGACGCTGAATAAGTTGGTTCCGTCCAGATACGATTTTACATATCTTTCTTGCTGCTCAGGGGTTCCAAACCTGGAGATTGTTTCAGGGATGCTGTTATTAAAAGCAACAGGCCACCATGCTGAGGTGCCGGAGTATGCCAATTTTTCAATAACAAGCAAGTGGGCAAAATTTCCAGCTCCAGTGCCGCCGTATTTTTTAGGGACTGTCATGCCAAAAAATCCTACCTCTTTATACTTTTTCAAAACTTTATCAGGTATTTTACTTGTATGATCTATACTTTTTGCCAGAGGATCTATCTCTTGACGGCAGAATTCTTCGGCAGTTTTTTGTATCATTTTTTGCTCATTCGTAAGACTTAAATCCATGAGCCTTCCTCCCTTTTTGTTTGACACATAAGCCAGTAGGACAACGGCTGACAGGCACCTTGCATTTCAGCAAATTAGCTTGATTTACATGTTGAACTATATATTAATATAAAAGGCAAATACTAAAAGCAATTCTATTATTATGGTCGAACCTGAAAATAAAAATCTTATACTTATTGATGGGAATATCTTTACCATGGATACTGATCATCCCATGGCAAGATGGGTCATTATCCATGGTAACGGAATCTGTGCTTTTGGTGAAGGCAATGAATGGCGGAATTTCAGGAAAGCAAAGGATGAAATTATCGACTGCAAGGAAAATACAGTTCTACCCGGATTTATCGACGCCCATCTGCATCTTTACTCGTTCGCGGAGAATCTTGTAACGCCGGATCTGAGCAGGGATAACGGCATTCACTCGGTAGAAGATCTGCAAAATATCCTCCAGAGGTATTCAGAGTGTGTCCCAAGCGGTTTCTGGATCAGGGGAAAAGGCTATGATGAATTTTACCTGCGTGAAAGGCGCCATCCGGATCGACGGGATCTGGATAAGGCCGTTCCTGATAACCCTGTTAAGATAACGCACAGGTCAAGCCATGCGCATGTGCTGAACAGCATGGCCTTAAAGATGGTCGGCATATCAAGAGAAACCCCTGATCCACCTCGTGGAATTATCGATAGAGATCTCAGCACCGCGGAACCCACCGGGCTTTTATATGAGATGGGGGATTTTTTATCCCATCATATTCCTCCTCTTTCACGGGAAGAATTAGAGAAAGGTGTTTTATTGGCAAATAAAAGGCTGATTTCCAAAGGGATAACCTCCTTTCAGGACGCGTCGGCACACAATGATGTCAGGCAATGGGAGCTTTTTAAGGGCTGGAAGGGATCATCGATTCTCAAACCCAGAGTAGGTTTTATAATAGGTACAGAAGCCTTTAGTCAACGCGGTACAGGTCCTTTTGACACAGAGTTGTCTGAAGACCAGTTGCGCGTTAACGGCGTAAAGATCATTCTGGATGAAACAACAGGATGTCTTTTGCCTTCCGATACCGAATTGGACAGGATAATATCCGATATTCATAATTCCGGCCTTCAGGCGATTATTCATGCAATTGAAGAAAACGCTGTTGAGGCTGCATGCGGAGCCATTGAACGTATCCTGAAAACCTTTCCAAGAAGAGACCACAGACACCGTATAGAACATTGCTCGGTTTGCCCGCCGAATCTCGCAAGGCGACTTTCCCTGAATAATATAATGGTCACCACTCATCCTGAATTTATTTTTCACAGCGGGGACCGCTATCTTAAGACGGTGCCGGGAAAAAATCTAAAATATCTTTACGCATTAAATACTCTGATAAATAATGGAGTTACTGTTGCCGCAGGTTCCGACTGCCCTGTTGTTCACCCTGATCCTGTCATTGGAAATTATTGCGCGATATCAAGAATGTCAAAAAATGGTAATGTGGTTAATTTAGATGAAAGCATATCTTTGCATGAGGCGTTAAAACTTTACACGGTTAACGCAGCGAAGAGCTCTTTTGAAGAGAATATTAAAGGATCACTCATACCCGGCAAGCTCGCGGATCTTATAATCCTGAATGGGGATATTTCAAGAATGCGGACCGATGAATTGAAATTTGTTGAAGTCGATAAGACAATAATCAATGGTGAACTTGTGTGGAGCCGATAGGTATGAGACATAAATGCCTCAGCTATTCAAAACTGGCGACCGTTTCTGCCAATAAAGGATCTTGCATCAATTTCTTCGCGAATGAGCTGGCGTCTTATAGCTAAGAAGATGTATGCTGAGAAGGATTTACAGCAATCGGATCCTGCGGTTTTCTGTCGAGTTCGGTTCGGATAGCAATACCTATCTTTTCCATCAGATAGGGCTTACTGACATAGGATCCGGCTCCGAGTTTCTGAACCTTTTTGACTCGGTCTGTTTCGGAAAAACCACTGGCGATAATGGCCTTCTGGCCAGGGCGTATTTTTATCGCCTCTCGATATGTGTCGAGACCATCCATCCCTTTTCCTAGAATCATATCCAGGATAATAAGATCCACGGGATGTTCCCGTAGATATTCCAGCGCTTCTTCTCCGCTGGCGACGGCGGCGACATTATAACCAAGATTCTTCAGCATAGCTGAAGTGGTTTCCCTCTGGAGTTCGACGTCGTCGACAATAAGGATGGACTCACCTTGGCCCGAATAGAAGGACTTGGGGAGCGAACCGGCCTGCATGATCTTTCCCCTGTCGCCGGCTGGAAAATAGAGTTCAAAGGTTGTGTTCTTCTCTTGATTGCTCTGAACACGTATGTAACCTCGGTGGTCCTGGACCATTCCCCAGACAACAGAGAGTCCGAGCCCGGATCCACTTCGGCCAAGAACCTTTTTTGTAAAGAAGGGATCGAAGATTCGCGGGAGATCTTCGGCTGCGATGCCGTTGCCGGTATCCGAAACGATCAACTTTACGTATTCACCCTCCGGAATATCATCGGTTTTTGTGGAAGCGGTTATGCTGCTTGTCTCGGTACGGATCGCAAATGTGCCCCCTGATGGCATGGCTTCATATGCATTAATGGCCAGATTCATGACTGTTTTTGAAAGATGTACGGCAGAGCCCATCATGTTGGGTAGGCATGGTTCCAGCCGTATATCTTCCTCGACTTTAGGATGTTCCAGTTTGAGGTTTTTGTGAAGCGGGCTATTGAGGTATTCGGTAACGACTTCATTGAGGTTAACCGTCTCCATGACTCCCATGCCTCTGCGGGACAGCATAAGCAGATCCTGGACCACCCCTGCAGCCTGTTCGCCCGACTTCTTTATGGTAAGCAAGGGTTTTCGCAGAAGGCTCTCTTCAGGGATCTGTGTCAGCAGAAGGTCGGGGTAGCTGACGATGCCGGAGAGGGTGTTGTTCAGATCATGAGCCACGCCGCCGGCCAGCAGACCGATGGCTTCCATCTTTTGGGCCTGGTGAAGCCGCTCACTGAGATGCCGCTGTTCCTCTTCAGCGATTTTTCGTCTTTCGATTTCTCTTTGCAGGCTTTGTACTAAACCCTGAAGTTCTTTGTTCCTGCTGTGAAGCTGAAGATCAAGCCTTCGGTTGCGAGCCGAACTCCATAGGGCAGTCAAAGCGAGCGCCACACCTAAAATTGTCGCCACCGTCATGAGGATGAAAAGGAACCGGATCTGCTGGGCCGCATTGGTGGCCTGAAGGATTTCGGGCAGAGGCGTGGACATGCCGATGCTCCATGTATGGGGACCGAGACGGACAGGGGTCCAGGCTGCGATTTCTTTCCCCTTGTCAGGGAGCCAGATGTACCATCCCACACCCTCCCTGGCCATCATCACGTCCTCGGTCATAGCCTCATAGTGACTTGCTCCCTTCTCCACTTGTATGGAAAAGATCTGAGCCATGCTCTTTCCCCTGTATTCGTCCGGAAAATCGGAGCTTAAATCAAAGACGACATGATCCGGCGCATAGATCCAGGCGTCTCCATTTTTAAGGAGACGGACGGGTTCCACAAGTCGTTTGAAGATGGCCTGTTCGATTTCTTGCAGGCTTTTCCCTTCTCGGGACAGGTCATCCGCAACGTAATTTGCGCTCCTGGCGACGGCTCGAACGATCTCCAGTTGCGTTTCCTGATAGGACGAGATCACGGCCTTTTCGAGCGTGTTTTTGTACTGGACGGACACATACCACCCCGCGGCGATTACCAGAACGACCGCAAAGGGAAAGGCCCTTTCGAGGATTTGAAGAATCGGCCTGGAGCTGAAGAGGTCCTTTACAGGGTCGCCATTGATCATATGGGAATTGTCTGTCATGGTGCGATTCCTTGCGGCTGCATTTCTTCGAGATGTTTGGTTGATTTGAGTGGGTAAGAATGCCTTTTTATGAACGGAGCATAGAGAATTTATCGTTTTATGTCAATCTGAATTTGGTCGGAGGTGCATGGATTTTCATGTATTATTGTGGCCCGTAGGGCCATGAATGTTTAGTAAATAACCTCTCTCTTAATATATGACTGTATTTCTTCTGGATTCAAACCGAGTAGATTCTTATATACATAGTCATTATCCTCCCCAAGAAGAGGAGGGGGTCTCAGGGTTTTTACTCGTCTGCCGTTAAATAATACCGGATAAGTATCGGTTTTCGTCGCACCCAGTGACGGGTGCTCGATGTCAATAAAAAAATTTCTCGATTTAAGCTGTGGATCGTCTGCGAGATCCTTGGCATCCTGTACAATACCTGCCGGTACTTTGGCTCCCTGCAAACGTTTGACGACCTCCTCTGCGCGTAAAGATTTTGTCCATTCCTGGATCATTTGATCAAGTGCCAGATTATTATCCAACCGCTTTTCCATGGAAGAGAACCTTTCTTCATTTGTCCATGTTGGATTTCCGAGGACATCGCAAAGCGCTCTCCATTCTGATTCACTGAAGACTGCTATAACGCAGAATTCATTTTCCCCAGAGCATTTATAACAGCCATGCGGCGCGGCCGTCACGTAACAGGGGCTGTTTCCTGAGGGTGCTACTAGATTGCAGTGAGCGAACTCATCAATCACTGCGGGACCGATGACAGAAGACATCGCTTCATATTCTGAAAGATCAATATACAATCCCTTTCCTGTTTTTTCCCTGTATTCCAGTGCGCTTAAAATGGAAAAAACACCATAAAGCCCAGCAATAATATCAGAATAGGCGAATCCGGGACCAGAAGGTGAACCTTCACAAAATGAAGTGAGATAAGTCATTCCGCTGAGTGAATGTATTGTTGGGGCAAATGCCACGAGATCTTTCCAGGGGCCGGTATGACCTGCGGCTGACATACTCAACATGATGATGTCGCTTTTTATTTCTTTGAGCCTATCATATTCAATGTCCCAGTTTTTCATAACTCGGGGCGAATAATTTTCTATTACTATATCGCTTATCTTTAAAATCTCTGTAAAAAGATCCCTGGCTTCAGGCATCTCCATATTCAGAGTGATACTCAGCTTGCCCCTATTCCAGGCTTTAAAGTATGCATTCCCGTTTGATTCCGCTCCTCTTGCTGTTCTTTTCGACTGGATCTTGATAACTTCCGCTCCGAAATCAGCTAGAACCCTTGTACTGTAGGGACCGGCTAAGACACGCGTAAAATCAAGTATTCTGATGCCCCTTAAAGCGTTTGCAAATATAGAAGCCGATTCAGACATTCTTTTTGACACCATTTAAATAATATTGTTTCTTGAAAGGATTTCCAGTTCTTCTTTTGAAATACCCAGTTCATCATGATATATTTTAAAGTTATCCCGGCCTCTTTTTGGAACGCCACTTTGAGGCCCTGTTCTCATTCCCTTTATCGTGAAAGGAGTCCCTGGATATTGTACAGGTTTTTTAGACCCGGAATGATGAACAGGGATAAAAAAGCTCCGTGCCTTTAATTGTGGACAATTGATCAGATCACGTACCGACTGGACAGGCGCCCATGGGAAATGCATCGATTGCCCCAGAGTAAAAAGCTCATGAACAGGATGTTTTTTTGACCAGCGTGACAATATTTCCGTTACATGACTTATATTTTTTCCACGGTAGTCTTCATCCAGCCATTTCTTATCAGTCAAATCGGCTGACATTCCTTCGTTGTCAAGCCATTCGACAAGGGTTTCCCACTGATAGAATAATGAAACTTGAATAAAGCCATCTTTACACGGCAAGATTGTAAACATATTGTTCCATGTAAAAGAACCCCGCCTTCCGGCGATTATTCCATCGGAGAAAAAACTCGGCATGACATGGTCAAGGGTCGCTGTCACTGATTCCTGAATAGATATATCCAGATGTGCTCCCTGACCGGTTATGCGCCGGTTACGCAAGGCAATAATGATACTAGAAGCCATGAATAATGATGAGGCAAAATAGGACTGATCTCCGAAAAGCCTGATGGGGCCGCGGGATGGTGATCCTGAAACCGACATATGCCCTCCAAATGCTGATAAGACTATGTCGCACGGCGAATAGTCTTTCCTTGGACCGGTTTGTCCGAAACCTGTAATGGATGCCATAATCAGTCCGGGGTTAACCTGTTTAAGACTGTTAAAATCCAGCCTGTTTTTGCCAAGGTATCCTACTGGGAAACTTTCAATAACGACATCGTTTTCTTTTAAAAGCCTTAAAAAAAGCAGTCGCCCATCCGGAGTTTCTAGATTTAATGTGATTCCCAATTTATTGTTGTTAAGATAGAAAAATAAAGGGCCATCCCGCGGGGAGAGCTGGCCCTCCGCTGGGAGAGAAAATGATCGCGTCGCATGGTCGCAGGGTTTTTCAACTTTTATTACACGGGCACCCATGTCTGCAAGAAGCTTTGAACAGAAACTGCCTTTGGCGTCGGCAAGATCCAGGATGCTCAACCCCTTCAGCATTCCGGTTATTTCCGTATCGTCTTCCATATCTGAAATGTTTTAAAAGTGAAATAGATGCATTGTGAGGATCAGTACTGGATAAGAACAGTGCCGATAGGATTCTTATTGTTTAGTGTTTATCATCTCCTTAAATCTTATCCGTTAAATTTCCAGATATGCACAGGGATACAAAGGATGTATCCCCGGCTTAACTGATTAATGAAACATGATTTTCGTCATTTGAAAAATAGGGTTCCTAAGCACTGCTGCATAAACCTCGATTAATCCGATGAGGGGAGGGGTTTAGGCTCCTGCACCTTCATCTCCTTATCACAGCAGACCGGATTTCCTTCACCGGCCTTTGTGCAAAGGACTTCCGTTCCACATTCTTCACATTGGTATCTTTTGCCTAACTGGCTCATTATTATCTCCTAATCTTTGGGTTAACGAAATATAACAGCAATCTCATAGACTGCTTTCATTATGAGAATGCCTTCGACTCAGACTGTCTGTCCGGGCCTTCGGCTGTTTTTCTGTGAGGCGGTCTTTCCTGGTTATTTTTTTATCTCCATTAGCTGGCCGCAACACTTTAGATCTCCTTTTCCCCGACGTGTCACAATTACTTCTGTTCCACATTTTTTACAAACATATCTTTTTCCTATTTCACTTGGCATTGTATTCCTTCTCCTTTCAATTTAATGCTATTATAATACACGCCTGTATTTTTTTCTCAATTTTTTTTAAACGCCTTGCCCATATTCCTTTCGCAATTCATTTCTAAGGACTTTACCCACAGCACTTCGCGGTAAGGCGTCAACAAAGATCACAGACTTTGGTCGCTTAAAACCGGCCAGCTTCGGCCGGCAGTACTCAATGATTTCTCTTTCAGTTGTCCGGGAGCCCTTTTTAAGGACCACTATCGCTCTCGGCTCCTGTCCCCATTCAGGGTCAGGGACGCCGATAACCACTGCCTCCTCTATATCGGGATGCAAGTCCAGCACGCTCTCCACCTCTGACGGGGATATATTTTCACCTCCCCGGATGATGATGTCATCGCTGCGGCCAGCAAGAAACATATACCCATCTTCATCCATATACCCCCTGTCGGATGTCCGCAGCCATCCATCCTTGGTCATGACCTGTGCGGTTTTTTGTTCATCTTTCCAGTAACCGGACATGACACGGGGTCCACGGACCAGAATTTCACCGACCTGATTGGGCCCTAAAATATCTTCATTTTCGTCTACTATTTTAACCTCGACATCAGACAGAGGTTTGCCTATGGATGAAGCCAGTCGCTTAAGTTTTTTGTTTATCTCCTCTTCAGACCCCATGAGCACATGATCTTCAGGCCCTAAAAAGGCTATGGTGGATGCCGTCTCTGTCTGTCCAAAGGCATTGATAAAATGCACCCAGGGCATGAGTTCAATGGCTTTCTTAATAACTGGTAAAGGCATGGGAGCCGCGCCATAGGTGACGATTTGAAGGCTGGTCAGATCATAAGTGCCAAATTCCGGATTATCCACAATGCGTTTAAGCATGGTCGGCACCAGCATGGCCCTTGTTGCTTTTTCTCTTTGGACCGCTTTCATCCATTCCTTGACCTCGAATTGACGCATTACTACCAGCGTACGGCCACCGTAAACCCCTGCCAGCATGGCCTGTATTCCGGCCACATGATACATGGGCACGGTCAGGAGATTGCGCTCTTCAATTTCCGGGTTGGCAGGCTCCACATTATTCAGCATGTAGGTCACGAAGCCGCTGTGCTTTAAGGCGACCCCCTTGGGCCTTCCTGTTGTACCCGCTGTGTACATCAATATCGTCACGTCATCGTCATCTATTTCAACCACAGGATCATCAGATGCTGACGAGTCCATGAGATTTTCATAGCTGATATAATCTTTTCGAGCCGGACCCAAACTGATGCATTGCAGTACTGATGGTGTTTCCGATAATAGATCGTCAATCACCTCCATATACATTTCTCCAACGAAAAGCAGACTGGCCTCCGCATTTGATATCATATAGGACAACTCAAAAGACTTGGCCCGGAAATTCAACGGCACGAAAATCACACCCAACTTGGCGCAGGCGAAATAAGTTTCTATATATTGATTACAGTTCACATCAAGAAAACCGACGACATCCCCTTTTTTAATCCCCAAAGATTTTAACCCGTTAGCCAATCGGTTAACGCGATCATTGACTTTTTCAAAAGAAAACCGCTTACCTTCGAACAGAATCAGATCCCTATCGGGACATATAGCACAGGCAATATTCAAGAAATCCGTCGTGTTCATTGATGTGTCATCCTTTCAGTTTTCTCGGGCATCTATAGTTCTATCTCTTTTAAATCAGATGCAAGAATCAGTTTTGGTTCGGTAATACCTTGAATCTGGTCAGGCTCCATGCCGGGATAAATTTCCCTGAGCACCAGTCCCTCTGGTGTTACTTTAATAACCGCCAGATCGGTAAAAATCATACTGACCTTCCGCACTGCTGTGGCAGGGTATCTCAACTGATTTACAATTTTCGGCTCGCCGGTTCGAGTCGTGTGCTCCATGGCCAGAAAAAGATGCTTTGCACCGACTGCCAGATCCATGGAACCGCCAATATTTCCCACGCCGTCAAGGGCTCTGTCAGGGTTATACCACGAGGCAAAATCACCGTTTGAGTTGACTTGATAAGCACCCATAACAGTCACATCAACATGTCCGCCTCGAATCATTGCAAATGATTCACATATATCAAAATATACTGAACCAGGCACCTCTGTCACTGGCTGGCAGCTGGCATTAATGAGATCCTGATCAATTTCCTCACCTTCTGCCAGGCCTCCGCTCTTCAGCATGCCTATCTCGGATTGCAATATAACATCTCTACCTTCCATCCAGTTACTTACAAGGGTAGGGATACCTATACCCAGATTAACATAGGAATTATCAGGAATCTCTTTGCTAACCCTCAGTGCTATGATCTCTCGGGGAAGACCTTCATATATGGACACCATCGTCCTCCTTTTCAAAGATTTGTAATATCATAAATAATTTTGGGCACTTTGACCACCCGTTGGACAAAAATCCCCGGGGTATGAACAGAATCGGGATCAAGATCACCTGTTTCGACAAGATTCTCCACCTCGGCGATGGTCACCCGGGCAGCCATGGCCATGACATGGTTAAAGTTTCGAGCGGTCTTTCGATATCTAAGATTACCATCACTGTCACCGGCAAAGGCGTGCACAAAAGCAAAATCAGGTTTCAGGGCATATTCAAGCACACACGTCTCTCCATCGATCTCTCTGACATCTTTTTTCTTCCTGTGAGCTTTAATATTTGACAACAAGCTCTCTTCGACCATAGAGCCAGCGCCAGTGGGAACATAAAAAGCAGGAATTCCCGCGCCGGCTGCCCGGTATTTTTCACTTAGGGTACCCATGGGATAGACCTCAAATTCTATTTCGCAGGCCCTGATCTTCTGCTCAAAAGGGTGTTGAGCTCCTTTGCTGGCGGATCTGAACAAACCATATGAATCGATAACCTTTTTAATCTGCCTGTTTGCAACAAGGGCATTGAGCTCATTTAATGCCCCTAACAGGGGACCTGAGCCGCAGGCAAGTGTGAGGTCTTTAACACCTTTTTTTATAAGCGTTTTGATCAATACCCTTGGGACACCGGCAGCAAAAAACCCGCCAATGGCTATAGTGGCACCATCTTGAATATCCGACAGGGCATCTTCTATCTTGTCAACAACTTTATTCATACTATAATGCCTTTCTTCTTACTAAAAATCCGATTTTTCATTTGATTCTCATGCCCCTGAGTTTCATGGATAACTCTTTTTCTAAATTTAAACCTTGAACCAGGGTCATATCCATTCCTCTGACAATAGCCTGCTTGGCCATCTGTACCGCTGCTGGGTCATGAGATGCGATCTTCTCGGCAAGGATTTCAGCGTGTTCCATCAATTTATCCCTTTTAACAATCCTGTTGATCAAACGGAACGCCTGTGCTTCCTCTGAATCTATCCATTTATTTGACAGAAGCATCTCCATCGCCTTTGATTGTCCAATGGCTCGAGGAAGAGTTTGAGTGCCACCTGCGGCAGGGATAATGCCAAGCCCTACCTCTGGTAACCCGAACTTAGCATCATCAGAGGCAATACGGATATCGCAACAAAGGGCCATTTCTAATCCTGAACCCAGGACGAAGCCATAAACCGCGGCTATAGTCGGTTGTGGCAAGCTCAGGAAGAGACTCCATAGATCCCGTCGAAATCTTACACGACGTGCTTTAACCGGCGGGGGTGCTGTAAGGAATTCGCTCAGATCAGCTCCCGCGCAGAATGCCTTTTCGCCTTTTCCGCTTAAAATAACAACTCGTATCTCGTTATCCATTTTTATTGCACAAAGAATTTCAAATAGATCGTCCCTCATTTTGATGTTAAAGGCATTCAATTCACGTGGTCGATTTAGGATCACACGTGCTATATGGCCCGTCTTTTCGAATATCACAGTATCAAAACCTGACAAAGTTACCTCCCAGGCAGTCTGCAGGATCTTTCTCCACAGACAGTCAAAAAAATCATACGAGGTTATAGGCGATATGTCATTCTCCCCGGAAGATCGGTTTCCTTTTCTGTTGGAAGGCTTTTATCCCCTCGTATCTGTCGTGGGTTGAATGGATAAGAAAATATAGATCCGCTTCCAGTCGGAGTCCCTGATTGAGCGGGAAATCCATGCCTTTCGTGACAGCTTCTTTTATGTAATTCAGGGCGATAGGGCTTTTTCCGCTCATATCGCCCGCGATTTTTTCTACGGTTGGGCCAAGCTCCTTTTTCTTTACAATCCTGCTGATTATCCCCAAACGGTATGCTGTTTGGGCGTCAAGAGTGTCGCAAGTAAGCATCATCTCAAGTGCCATGCCTGTTCCTGCGATGCGCGGCAATCTTTGTGTCCCACCCTCAAATGGAATAATCCCCATGCCTATATGAGGCAACCAGAATTTCGAGCCTTTCGCCGCAATTCGGATGTCACAAGCAAGTGCGAGTTCCAGTCCCTGTCCCGAAACGTTCCCGCTTACTCCTATAATAACAGGAATTTCCAGGCCTGAAATACTTTCTGTGATTGAAGGAATTTCAGTGCCAAAGATTTCATTATGACGAAATTTCTCTTGGCGTTCGTCAATAAAATTGAGTGAGTTTCGACCTTCACTTACCAGTGCAAGAACAAATATCTCATCGTTTGATCCTATAGTGGAGCATAAATCCGAGAACTCATAGGCCAGATCTAAAAGATCTCTATCCTTGGGTAATGGATCGTTAAGCTCAGCGATCGCGACATGATCTTTTTGTCTGAAATTTAAAAAATTGTAAATCATAAGAATGCGTGTTCAGTATAAGCTGTTTGAAAATCCTTAGCGAAAACTCAATTCGAAGAAACGCGACCAGCAATCTATAGCAGAGATCATTTATCAGGTCAACTTATTGATCTGGGCACATAGGGCATAATATATACACCGATAAGATTTTATGAATTTCGGTGCGATCAGGATCCTGCAGGGATTCGTCCGACAGGTTGCCAGGAGTATTCACACACCAGATATATTAGCCTGGCTTATTTCATTAAAGGGTTGAGTTGCCGGTGATGCCGTTCAAGACGTAATCTGCTATCATGTCTATAATTTCATCGAGTGAAAATCTCCCCGTAGGTCGATACCATCGCAGGAACCAGATAATAGTCCCAAGACTAAATAATGCGAAAATGGTAGGATCCTTTTCTACTCCATCATGTTCTAACAGGCGTTTTATCTCCGAACGATAGATATCCAAAGTTTCTTCCTGAAACTTTCTGGTTCGGGACGAGGTGTACTCCTCATTAAAAGAGAATATCAGGCTCTCTTTTCTATGCGCGTCCATGTAAGTTAGATGAGCCTTTATCAATTTTTTAAGACGATCTTTTGCCGGCAGATCAAGTTGTGTTATCTGTTTCAATTCCTTGAGCAACGGGTCCAGGGTTTGACGTTCGATAGCAGACAGAAGGCCATTTTTGGTGCCGAAATAATGATAGATATTGGAAGTCGTCATGTTCATTTCAGACGCAATATCACGTATAGATGTTCCCTTGAAACCTTTGCGGGAAAAAAGATCTATGGATACGTCAATAAGTTTTTTTGGGGTATCGCCTGTTTTTTCTCGGGGCTTCGTTAGGGTTTTAGCCATTTGTGAAGATATCCTCCGTTTGCTATAATTTATAAACGCAGGAATATACCAACCAATTGATAAGCAGTCAATATGTTTTTCAGATTGGTTTCTCGAGGCGTTTACCTGTTATTTTTTAACAATTTCAAGTGTAGAATATGCCAGGAACCTGTCTATCAATATCCGATTTAATGGCAGTAAATATCAGTTGACAGTATATCGAACGATCGATATAGTCAACTACTGGAATAGATCAATGCATTCTAATATAACATTACGGCTTGCGAACAATATTTGCATGTAATTTTTAATTTAGGAGGGTATTATGGAAGATAAAAAAAAATTGGCCGATGCGAGCGACATGAGTGAGGAGGAGTGGAATAAGGCACTGGATGAATGGATCGAGGAGAGAAACAGAAAGAGGGGAGAGATATTCATACCACCTGTTGGCATTTATCCGCCGGAACTTAAGGCCGGTCTTGAAACCGGCGTAAATAATGAATGGGTGACAACCGATTTGATAAGACATTATGCTGATGCGCTTGGAGATAAAAATCCGCTATGGCGCGACGAACGATACGCTAAAAGAACCAGATGGGGTGGGATCATAGCGCCACCGACCTTTATTGACTGTATTGCCCCAACATTTACACAGGATAAGACAAGCATGCCGCCAGGCGCACGTGCATTGCCTGCCGGAGCAAAGCGCCGATGGTTCCAGGTCATGCGTCCAGGAGACAGAATCCATGTTGTTGATCAGTTTATCGGTGTAGAAGAAAAAAAGCATAAAGAAAAGAAACCCTACCGCATGTTTTTTGACAACACTAGAAGAACCTATATAAATCAGAGGGATGAGGTTGTGGCTATTGCTGATTGTCCGTTAATAATGCCAGTATTCCATCGTTTTGAGGATCAGAAGAGCGCGCTTAATCAGAATGTGGTGAAACATAAGTATACGCAGGAAGAATTAGACGAAATTCACCGCAATTATGAAGAAGATAAACCGCGTGGCTCCGACACGCGGTTCTGGGAAGATGTTAGCGTCAGCGATGAGATGAAGCCATTTATTGCCGGACCATTAACTGGTGCGGACGGAGCTGCAATGGTCGCAGCCATTGGTTACCTGGGGGCGTTTGGAATTAACTGGGAACTTATCAAGGCCAATTTCGCATGGCATCACATTGATCCTGAAACCGGGGATTATAACAGAGGATCTGAAGTGCATTTCAATGATATCACGGGAAAAATAAGAGGCGGCACCCGTTCATTCACTTTCGGTGCCCATTCAGAAGGCTTGTTAAGTCGTCTGATAACAAATTGGATGGGTGATGACGGGTTTATGAAGAGGCTGGATGCCGAAACTAGGCGCCCCTGGTATTTTGGTGATGCAGTCTGGGTAAAAGGAAAGGTAACGAAGAAATATGTCGAGAATAATGAGCACCTGGTTGATCTGGAAGTCTTTTGTGAAAATCAAGTCGGCACAGTCAACGAAACCGGAACTGCCACGGTGAGGCTTATTTCAAGATCAGAATTTTAATTAAAATGTTTTTTCCCTTGACAATATATCGATCGATCGATTAAATTCAAAAGACTAATAAATATGAGAAAATTAGAGGGTGGGTATGATTCTAGTGGCCATGGAATATGACTAAGACGATCGTCATTATTTTGCGTATATTTCAACTTTTATAAAATATATTCCGAAACAAACATTAATCAAAACTTTAACAAAGGAGATGAACAAATGGATTTTAAAGGAAAAGTAGCAATTGTAACAGGTGGTGGTCAGGGTATAGGTGAGGGCATTTGTTTGAATTTTGCAAAATTTGGTGCCGATGTCGCAATATTCGATACTAATCTCGAAACCTCTGAGGCTGTAGCCAAAAAACTAAAGGATATGGGCGTAAAATCCTTTGCTATCAAAACCGATGTAACAAATCAGGATAATGTAAATCAGTCTGTTCAGTCTGTTATCAAAGAATTCGGCACCGTTGACATACTGGTAAATAACGCCGGTTATGTGATGCCGGCACAGTCATGGTTTAAAGATGAAAAAGCCGACTACTGGGACAAGGTTATTGATGTCTGCTATAAAGGCACGATCTATTGCAGTAAAGCTGTTCTTGATACAATGATGGAAAAAAAATACGGCAAGATTTGTAGTATCGCGTCAGACGCCGCCAGAGTTGGCCAAAGAGGCCAGGCTGTCTATTCCGGTGCCAAAGGCGCGGTGATCGCCTTTTCCAAAGCTCTCGCCCAGGAAGTCGCTTATTATAAAATCAACGTTAACTGTGTTTGTCCGGGCGCTACCAGAACCCCTGGAATGGACACCATGCCAAAAGAAATGCAGGAAAAAATCGCTAAGTCCTATCTGTTTAAACGTGTCGCCGAACCACTTGATATCGCGAACGCTGTTTGTTTCCTGTGTTCGGAGTATTCCGTGTACATGACCGGTCAAACGCTCAGCGTGAGCAGCGGATACACGATGATCTAGGATTACATGAACTGTTACTATAATAAATGCTGGTAAAAAATATGTCATTTACGGATATCATTGTTGAAAAAAAGAAAAAGATTGTCTGGATAACACTGAATAAGCCCAATGTCCGGAATGCCATGGGTAAACAGACGCTTATAGAGATAGCCACGGCTATTGAAGGGGCAGAAAAAGATCCTGACGCAATAGCCGTTGTTGTCCGCGGAGCAGGAAACACTTTTTGTTCGGGCATGGACACAAGGGAAAATCCACAACCGGATGGGCAAAATGTATCTGAATTCACGGTGCTTGCGGACAGGATGTTCCTAAGCATTGCCAAAATGAAAAAGGTTTCCATCGCAGTTGTGGAAGGTTACTGCATGGCCGGCGGTTTTGAGCTTGCCCTGGTATGTGATCTTATCTTTGCTGATGAAAACTGTCGTATGGGTGATGGCCATATAAATCTTCCGGGCTTTGTCCCGAACGGCGGATCCTCAATCAGGCTCCCGCGGCTGATCGGAAAAAGAAAGGCAAAGGAGATTCTCTTCACAGGGGAGTTGATCAGCGGAAAAGAAGCTGAACGAATCGGTCTTGTTAATCGGGCTTTTCCGTCTGAAGATCTTCAAAAATCAGTAGAGGGTTTTGTTTCCAGGCTCGCGGACAAATCTCCGATTGGACTCGAATACATGAAGAAACTCATAGACAGGAGCACGGAATGCACACTGGAGGCAGGGCTGATAATGGAACGTATGGCAGTGAATTATCTTGGGGGCACTGAAGACCGAAAAGAGGCAATGGCAGCCTTTAAAGAAAAGAGGGCCCCGGTTTATAAAGGTCGGTGATTTTTTTTCAATAATGCATAAGCAGAGTTTCCCTAATAAAATAAACAGAAAAAACCGTTAATAATTCAGCTATTACTATTAAATATCGTTCCTGATGGGGAACAGGTTTAAATGAAAGGAGATTTTTATGGCTTGGGAGAATGAATGGACGAAAGTAGAAGGATTTTGCACGGATCAGACCATCTATGAAAAGAAATATTATCAGATGGGCGGAGTATCCAGAATCACTATGGCAAACACCAAGAAGGGGCTGAACTTCATCAGCCCTCGAGGTATGAACGAATTATGTGCGTGTCTAAGGGACGCACGTAAGGATGAGAGCATTGGAGTGATTGTTTTGACAGGAGCTGGGGACAAGTGCTTCTGCGCCGGTGGAGATCTGGGACAGGAAAGTGAAGAGAAAAAACCCAACGACTTTTCTCAAATGACTGATGTTCACCGTGAACTCAGGGCCTGTCTGAAGCCGGTTATCGCTGCTGTAAAAGGATATGCTATTGGCGCCGGACACCACTATGCTTACCATTGTGACTTGACCATTGCCGCCGATAATGCGATTTTTGGGCAGGTGGGACCCAGAGTCGGCAGCCCCGCCAGTGGTTTCGATGTTGCTTATCTGGCCAGAGTTATCGGACAAAAGCGCGCAAGGGAGATGTGGCTATGCTGCGAACGCTACCCTGCCGAGAAAGCCCTCGAATGGGGTTTGTGTAATGCAGTGGTTCCGCTTGATAAATTTGATGAAGAAGTAGAGAAATGGTGCCTGAAGATTCTGGATAAAGTACCTACCTGCATCCAGGTTGTCAAGGCCAGTTTCGATAATGAGGCTGAATTAATGCCTTACCATTCGATCGAATATTGGCCAAACTTGATTAATCCGGAATACTTTGGCGGCCCGGAAATGCGCGAGTCAATGCAGGCCTTCCTGGAAAAGAGAACCCCTGATTGGGGTAAGGTCAGAGGCAGGCCGGATGATTTCAAATCAGACAAATAACCGTCTGCTTGAAATCATTATGAGGTAGCGTCAAAAATTATGCTTAAAGAGACTGGCCGGGATGCCCGGCCGGGAAGAATGTGTTGTGACAGGGATACGGTATAACCTGTCTGTTATATTTGCCACTGTCTGAGGACAGTGGCAAATAAGGTGAGAAAAACTGGCCTCGTGGTCAACAATTTGGCATAGTTGTTATCTTGTTAAATATACTACACTTCTGAAGGAAAATTTATACTCAACCAGCCACCTTATAGTGACGATAGGGAAAGATTCGTCGCTCTATAGGCGAATCAAAAGATACCTGTCCTGCAAAGTTTCGGCCATGTTTTGATTCCATTGTTAATGTACCTGAAAATATCGGAGGTGTCGATGGATGCGATAATTGGTACGGGCCTAATTTCCAAAAGGGAATACGACATAATCGTGATGCGAAACAGATCGATATCCATGAGTGATGGAGTGACTCTGGATGTCGATATATTCAGGCCTGATGGAAGAGGCAAATATCCGGCCTTGCTTGCCATGGCCCCATTTAACAAAGAAGCGCAATCCGATCGCATCTGGCCCGCGCCAACCAGGACAAGAAGAATTCGAGGGTTCGCGGATGCTTGCCTGGAGGTGCCTTCAATAGATTTTTTTGTCCGCAGGGGATATGTTCTTGTCATTGGAAGTGTCCGCGGCACAGGCAGGTCATCCGGTGTTTATCAATACATGAGCAAGAGGGAAATTCTGGATACATACGAAATGGTGGAATGGACGGCGAAGCAAAATTGGTGTGACGGTAATGTGGGCATGTTAGGTCAGGGCTATTTTGCCGCTCACCAGCCTCTTGTCGCTGCCCTTCAACCCCCAAACCTCAAGGCAATCGCTCCTATCGGTACTTTCTGGGATAATTACAGACACTTCTGGTATCCTGGCGGGATGCTTCAAAAAGGTTTTCTCAGATGGCTGGTATCAAAGGTCAACTTTGACATACACACAGAAAGAAGCGTTTTACTCGAGGAACTGGGAGAAGAGAAATACAAGGAACTCATCGAACGAGCATTGAATGACAGGGACATTCTAGGAGCTCCGGAGATAGTGGACGCCTTGAAAAATCCCTGCATGCTCGGAAATCCAAACTATCTGGATATTATCATGCAGCCGATTATTAATTCCTACTGGCTTGAAAAAGGCACGGCTATTGATTTTGATCGCATAAAGGTTCCGGCATACTTTGGCGCGGTCTCGCATCGCCCCAGTGTATTTTATTACTGGCAGGATTTTAAGATGCCAAAGAGGATGATATTTTTCCCCCCGAGCTATACAGATCGCCCGTTCTATCAGTTATCCTGGGAAATGCTAAGATGGTTCGACTACTGGCTTAAAGGCATAGATACCGGTATCATGGATGAACCGGCAGTCAAGATATTTGTAAGAGGCAGAGATGAGTGGGTCCTGGAGGACGATTTTCCCGTGGCCGGAACGCGCTGGATGCCTTTCAGTCTTCATGAAAACAGAAGCCTCAGTGAAATTGAGCCCTGGCCTGAAGCAGCATCCGCTTCATACGATGATTCTCCTGAAAATCGAGGAAGCCTTAAGTATTATTCCGCTCCTTTGGTGGAAAACACGGAAATAATCGGACCCGTAACAGTTAATCTTTATGCCTCATGCAGAGGCACGGATATGAACTTTATCGTCGGCTTATGGGATGTTGATCCGGATGGGAATGAAATCTGCCTGACCCGCGGAAACCTCAAAGCTTCTCATCGAGAGCTGGACCCGGATCTATCGAAATCCTGGTTACCAGTCCATAAACACACCAGCCCTCAGGCCTTATGGCCGGGGAGAATTTACATGTGTCCGATTGTAATGAATCCAACGGCAAACCTGTTCAAGGCAAGACACAAAATCATGTTAAAAATAAGCAGCGCCGATGACGTACCGGAAGATCTTTATCACGTTGGTTTTGAGCACCTCTGCAGTCAGACTCCCAATACTATAACCATATACCAGGATGCAAGATATCCGTCCCATATTATTTTGCCCATAACCAGGGGAAATATCGTGGGGACTTATGTCTCGGGAGGTGACATCAGTCTGAAAACAAAGGAATTCATGAAGCTGCAATGAATATGCTGTGTACAAATTTATCGATATTCAACATGAAGGTCAAACGGAGGATAGAATATGAGTGGCAGCAGATGTGAATATTGCGGAAGGCCCATTAAAAAGGGACCGGTTAAAAAGGTGCTGAGAGGGAAGAAGCACACGTTTTGCACTGAATTTTGTTTCCGGCTTTTCTTTTACGATGTGCCGACAATTTCCTATGACGACCTGAATAAGATGTATGAGTTGAGGTGTGTTGACATAAAAGCTCCGGAGTTCCGAACTCTGGTGGTAGAGGAGGATTAGGAGATGTCACTAAAAATAGAACAGATAGCCGACGAGATAATCGAAACCGATTTTCTGGTACTTGGCGGCGGCCTTGTTGGCTGTATGGCTGCTTTAAGGGCGAGAAAGAAAAAGGATCTGGATGTTGCCATTGTTGAAAGAGGAACAATCAGATGGGGTGGCAATGCGATCGGCTTCGACGATTGGAATATTGAACACCCGGGTATAATAGAGCATCCCATACCAAAAGATTTTTCAGCGATGCAGGCGGAAAAAGGAGTATTTGGCGCCAAGCGATTTTTTAATCTTGTAAGCTCAAAACTGGCGGTAGCAGAGGCAAAAAACTACGTCAAACCACTGGTCGTGCTGGAAGGACTGGGTGTTAATATTCGAGAGGATGACGGAACGGTCAAAGTAAAACAGACTCAAAAGATACCTGGCGGGCCTAACTGGCATCGGTTGGTGCCTGATGAAAACGGGAAGATAGAAGGTGATAAGGTCTTTTATCGGGGAGCTGATGTAAAAGAGAAGCTGGCGATAGCCGTTGAAAGAAGTGGCGCCAGGATATTCAACCGCACCATAATGACAAGCGTGATAACAAAAGACGGAACAGCCGTCGGTGCCACCTGCCTTAACACGCGAACCGGAAAATTTATTGTTTTTAAAGCGAAGACAGTGCTGATATCAACCGGGGATTCACGGAGGTTATACACATATCCTTACGCCCCGTATCCCAATAATCTGTTTCTTAATACCCATTTTGCCGCCAACCACGGAGGCGGCATTGCCGCCGCATACCGGGTAGGGGCCAAACTTGCAAATATGGAATATCTTCAGGTTTATACCGTGGCATCAGGCGTGTGCACCACGAGCAGTTCAGGCGCCAGCATGTATTGGACAATGAAAAACTCGAAGGGAGAATGTCTTGAGGAGAAATATAAGGACCGGATGCTCCACAAATTTGGAGGGCACTTTCCGGGGACGAACTTTCTGTACGCGCCAAACATGGATGCCCCGGAGATTGAGAGGGATGTGATCACTTATGATACAAGCGAGGCCACTGAGGACGAAATTGCCTCATGCTATTTTACATGCGCAACGGAATATCCAAGGATGCTGAAACTCCACAAACTTGCCGGCGGCATCCGGAAAGGCCCTGTTGAAGTGAGATCTTTTATACCGGGTTTACTGAGCGGTATCGTTGGAATCCTGATGACCAGCGAAAAGGCAGAGACGTCCGTGAAAAATCTTTTTGTTGCCGGTTCTTCGGCAAGTTCAACCGGTTCAAGCGGTTCTAAAGCGATGGTATGGGGTCTCATTGCTGGTGACCATATGAGGGCTGTTACACCGGAGATTAAAAGCCCTGTCTTTGGGCAGGAGCAGCTAAAACATATTGAAGGTGAAAGGAAACGAGTGCTATCTCCTTTAGGAAGTACCGGTATCGTTGATCCTTTAGAGTTGGAAGATTATGTAAGAAAAATTAATATGAATTATATCAACATACGCAAGACAGAATCCAAGCTGAGACGTGCGATTGAACTGTTCAATATGGCCCGGGAGAAAGCGGTCCCTCATCTTACGGCTGATAATCCGCACAATCTGGTTCACGCCCTTGAGGTTCAGGACATCATAGATATATCCGAAATTCATGCCAGGGCCTCCCTTTTAAGGACCGAGAGCAGGATGGTGCCGGGGCACTATCGCCTGGATTATCCTAAGCAGGATGACGAAAAATGGGCGGGCAAGATTATAACCGCCCGGAGTATTGATGGGAAAGCGCGATACGAAATCGAAGATATGATTTGATGGAGGATAGATATGATAAAGATAACATACGGCCCCAGCATTGACTATCGATACTGCACAAGCTGCGCCCGTTGTTACGAAGACTGCCCGATGGATGTATTCGGCTGGGATGAGAGTGTTAACAGACCCGTTGTATTGTATCCGGGGGAATGTGCGCTATGCTGCATATGCGAGATGAACTGTCCGGAAGTGGCAATTGATGTGCGATTTCCGTTACACACATTGCTTGAGTTTGGCATTGATCCGGGGGAAGTGGAGAAACGAGCGGTTCCTAATTACAAAAAGTAAAAAGTTCAATAATAGGAGTAAAATATCAGAAAAGGCGGAGATCCGCAGGAGGAATTCATTTGGTATCCGTGCGCGAAGACTGGTTGAGCTTGACAAAAGAAGATATAATCGATCCTGACATGATAATTTGCGATCCCCATCATCACCTTTGGTATGGAAACGAGATCCAATATTCGGTTGGAGATTTTTTGAAAGACATCAAAGGCGGGCATCGAATAGAAAAAACGGTTTTTATTGAATCCCGTTTAATGTTGAGGAAGGACTCTTCTCCGGATATGCAACCGGTCGGAGAAACCGAATTTGTCCAACAGGTTGTTACGGATTTATCACTGAAAGATGATGGGCTGAATATTGCCGCCGGGATCGTCGGATTTGCCGATCTCACTCTGGGAAGAGCAGTGGAGCCGGTCCTTGATGCTCATATCTCGGCAGGAAAAGGAAGGTTTCGTGGTATCCGCCACAGCTGCGCATGGGATCAGAATCCGCAATTTAATAAGTCTCGCTGGAACATACCTAGGGGGCTTCTTTTAGACCGGAAATTTCGTGACGGTTTCGCATTTCTCCGGAAATATGACATGACCTTCGACGCATGGATCTTTCATCCTCAATTGATGGAGCTGGCTGATCTGGCAAGGGAGTTTTCGGAAACGAAGATTATTATAAATCATATCGGGGGTCCTCTGGGTACCGGCCCTTACGCCGGGATTCGTGATGAAGTTTCAGTTATATGGAAACGCGGTCTTGCCGAATTATGCAAATATCCAAATGTGTACATAAAATTGGGCGGGCTTGGTATGGAGATATGCGGTTTCGGCTGGCACGAAAGAGCGATTCCGCCTAATTCGATGGAACTGGCTGAAGTAATGGCACCTTATTATCTATGGTGTATCGATCAGTTTGGTCCGGATAGATGTATGTTTGAAAGCAATTTTCCCGTGGATAAACGGTCATACTCCTATACCATAATATGGAATGCCTTTAAGAGGATTGCCGGGGAGTTGTCATATCAGGATCGATGTGCCCTGTTCCATGATACTGCCGTGAAAGTATATAGTATTTAATTAGTTCACTTAAATAATAAAAGGAGGATTTTACGAATGAAATTTGAAAACATAAAATGGGAACGAGAGGGGAAAATCGGGGTTATCACGCTGAATAGACCCAGGTCATTGAATGCTCTGTCTGTAGAGTTATTCGAAGAACTCGAAACGGTTCTTGCCGAAATAGACGAAAGTGATGCGATCGGTGCATATATAATAACCGGTGCTCCAAGGCCGGACGGGAGACCATGCTTTTGCGCCGGTGCCGACCTGAAACAGGTAACGGTCGAAGAGAGGTCGCCCGAACAGGTTGTATTTGATACGCTGTATGCCATGACTACAGGAAAAAGCGCCACAGGATTAGCCGGATCAAAGATTGCATTAGAAGATCTGGGAAAATCAACAAAGGTATCTATTGCTGCTATTGACGGGGTATGCACGGCAGGTGGCTTGGAATTAGCCCTGGGGTGCGATATTATTCTGGCGTCTGAAACCGCGCAGATAAGCGATTTACACGTAAGGAACCTGGGACTGATCGGAGGTGCGGCCTCGACGTCAAGATTAGCGTGGAGAGTTGGTGCTTCGAAGGCTATCGAGTTATGCTGCACATGCGATGTTATCGATGGAAAGGAAGCACACAGGATAGGACTTGCAAATCAGGTCTATGCACCCGATAAGCTGATCGAGGAAGCAAAAAACATGGCGAATAAGATCGCGTCCATGCGTCCATCTGCCGTTGCAATGGCAAAGGCAACTTGTTATGCTATAAAGGATATGGATTATAATATGTCAACCCGTTTTACCGATGCATGCTCCATGGCCATTCACTTTGGCGAACAGGAATGGAGAGAACAAATGCAAGATCCCAATGCGAAGAAATGGAAATAGCCTTAACCTATTTTCAAGAACATTATTATAAACATGCAAATTTTAATCAAGGAGGATAAGATGGCAGGTCCATTAGACGGGGTGAAGGTCCTGGATTTTACCCAGGTATACTCTGGGTCTTTCTGTACATTATTATTGAGGGATCTGGGGGCCGAGGTTATCAAGATTGAAAGAACCCAAGGCGGAGACACGGTAAGGAACGACGCCCCGCATACGGAAGGATGGGAGAGCGGCACCTTTATTATTTTAAACCGTGGCAAGAAAGGGATTACACTCAATCTTCAGAGTGAAAAAGGCCGTGAGATTGTTAAAAGGATGGTTAAGGATGTCGATATAGTCGTGGAAAATTTTTCATACGGGACCATGGACAAACTCGGCCTCGGTTACGATGAGCTGAGCAAGCTGAATCCCCAGCTTGTTTATGCCTCGATAACCGGTTACGGACACACGGGCCCCAGGAGAGATGAGCCGGGTTATGATCCGGTTATCCAGGCAACCGCGGGAATGATCAGTATAAACGGTTTTCCCGATCGCCCTGTCAAGTGTTCGGTAGCTATCGCGGATTTCTCATCAGGGATCTTTACAGCCCTCGCGATTGTCGCCGCCTATGTCCACAGTACGAAAACAGGTGAAGGCCAGCAGATAGATATATCATTGCAGGATTGTCTGTGGCTCCTTAACTCGATAGAGTTCTCACCCCCCTATTTTTTAAAAGGCATAACCCCTCCCAGGGTGGGAAATGGCCACCCCATGATGACGCCGGGCAACCTGTACCCTGCCAGCGATGGTTATGTGACGATCGCTACCGGGAACCTCGGTCAGGTTCAAAGGCTCTTCAGGATGATAGGCGGAGACGAGCTTGTGAATTCACCCATGTGTTCCCAGCAGAGCGAACGAATCAAGTATAAGGAACAGATTGACGCGCTGGTCGGAGAGTGGACGGGAAAAATGACCAGGCAGGAAATTGCGAGCAAGCTCAAGTCAATTGATATCGCATGCGGGGTAGTGGCGCAATTTAATGAGGTATGCGAAGACCCTCATCTTAAGAGCAGAGGGATGATAACGGAAGTTGAGCAGACTATCTCAGGTAAAGTCAGGGTCCCCGGATCATTGTTTAAGCTTTCAAAGACACCGGGCAACATAAATTTTCCTGCGCCATTTCATGGCGAGCATAACCACGATGTTTACACGGGTATGCTGGGATATACTGACCAGGAAATAGATGAACTTGTAAATGAGGGGATAATTTAAGTTTTAAACCATGGCTATTATTGAAACAAGGCGCATAATTAACGTTGTTTAGACTGATGCAGCACCACTGACTTGACGCATTAAACATATTAACCTTTAACATGGGAGGTATGCTATGAAAAGATCTACGCTTATAGTTTTAGTTATTTGTTCGGTTTTTCTGTTTTCCTCTCTTCTTTTAACTCCGGTTTTTGCCGCTGATACATATAATTGGAAGATGACGTCATTTGATAATGCCGGAGGATTCATTAATACTCTTCCCAAGAAATTCATAGAGGTATTGAATGAACGCACCAATGGCGCTGTTAAAATAACACTGTTTGAAAATACGCTCGGTAAGCCCCAGGACCACTGGGAGATGCTGGAAAAAGGGGCAACTCATCTGGCGTATCTGTCGGAAGGTCATAATCTCGGTCGCGTTCCCGTAGGAACCCTGCTCAATCTCCCATTTGAGATTTCGGAGATGAGCCTTATCTATGATCTTTGCAGTGAATGGCTGGAGGCCGGTTGCTTCAGGGAATTGACCGATTATTTCCAGGTATTGTTCATAAGACCCACAAATCCGATACACCTCTTCCTGCGTGATAAGAAGGTCACGAAGATAGATGACTTTAAGGGAATGAAAATAAGGGCCCTGGGGGGCATGATGGGAAAGACCTTGAACGCCTTGGGTGCCGCCTCGGTGAGCATGCACGGCTCTGAAATATACATGGGCCTGTCCACAGGTGTCATTGATGGTTTTCTTACCGGGCCTGATTTCGTTTATAACTTTAAGATCCATGAGGTCGCGAAATACGGGCTTAAATTGTCGTTCAACGTAGGGTTCTGGGGCGCCTTTATGAACAAGAAGGTATGGGAAAGCCTTCCAAAAGATCTGCAGGACACCATCAAGGCGGTAAGCCATGATGTATGGAAGGAAGACAGGGAAAAAACGGAATCGATTATAAAGGAGTCATGGGAGAACCTTGCGAAAACCAAGATGGAAGTATACACTCTTCCCCCGGAGGAACGGGAGCGCTGGAAGAAAGCGACCTCCGGTATTTCTAACGAATATCTGGATGAGTGGGCCGCGAAGGGTTACCCTGTCAAAGAGGCCTACAAGATGATGCAGGAGAAGGCGAAACTGGAGAAGTAGTTATTAAGGGAGGTATCCGGCAGTGAACCCCAAATCAATGGCCATGACCGCGGAAAAGCTGATAAACAAGGCAAGCCATATGTTTTGCTGGGTGAGTGTTATAGTCCTTATATTTATGACGCTGTTTATCACTGTAGACATAATCGGGCGCTACGTGTTTTCAAGGCCGATTACCGGATCCATAGATTTTGTCGTGCTTATGATGGTTATTATCGTATTTCCTTGTCTCGCGCACGTTACCACACTGAACCGTCATGTCCGGACCGACATAATATTTAACGATCTTTCTAAAAGAGGAAAAGGGGCGATTGATATCATAAATTCAGGTTGCAGCGTATTCATCATCGGGATCATTACATGGCAGCTGGGCGCCCGGGTTGTCTATATTATTCAAAATCCCCCGGGTGTGACAACGGAATATTTTCAGATACCTCATTACCCTTTTATTGCCATCGCGGCAGTGGGATGCGGGCTGATGACCCTTGAGCTTATAATCTGGTTTATTCGTTCGATTCGACAGACTCTTAATGGTTAAAATGATAATGCTGTTTTATAAGCATGATGGTTTTAGGCGCCTTGGAATAGGGAGAAGATAATAATGAGTCCGGAATCGATAGGGCTGATAGGCTTTGTAATAATGTTTGTATTTCTGTTCATGGGAATGCCTATCGGATTCTGTATGGCGTTTATAGGTTTCATGGGTGAAATATTTCTCTTCGGTTTTCATGGCGCGGTGATCCAGTTGGGAATGGTCCCATACGCTACGGTTGCTTCATTTGTATTATGCGTCCTGCCGCTCTTCATGCTTATGGGAGATCTGACATGGGCCTCCGGATTAACAACAGGGTTGTATAATTTTGTTTACAAAGTCCTGGGCAGGCTGCCGGGCGGACTGGCCATGAGCACCATCGGCGCCTGCGGTATATTTGCGGCTTGCACGGGCTCCAGCCTGGCCAGCGCCGCCACCATGACCAAGATCGCCCTTCCCGAGATGCGCAGATACAATTACGATCCAGCGCTTGCAACAGGTTCAATAGCCGCTGGAGGAACCCTTGGGATTCTCATACCACCCAGCAGTCCCATGATAGTGTATTCCGTACTCACTGGCGCCTCCATCGGCAAGCTTTTCATAGCAGGTATAATACCAGGGATGCTCCTGGTCGGATTGTTCATGCTTACAATTTATATATTGACAAGGATCAAACCCTCCATAGGGCCTCCCGGAGAAAGATCAGGCTTTCACGAGATTATAACTGAAGGTAAGGGCCTCTGGCCCGCGCTGGTACTGATTGTGGTCGTATTTGCGGGTCTTTGGGGAGGGGTTTTTTCCGCGTCCGAGGCCGGGGCTGTCGGAGCTTTCATATCCATGCTGATCATGATCGGAAGGAAGGGCTTTCACATAAAGGAAATCGTTTTAGCCGTAAGGGAAACCGTCATTAACACGGCCATGATTTTTATGATTATTATAGGCGCCCTGATTTTCGGGGATTACATGACCGCGAGCAACCTCCCGGCGCTCCTGATAAGGGTGATAAATGACTTTTCCCTTTCTCCGATCATGGTCGTCTTTATCCTTATGGTGATATATGTCATCCTTGGCGCGCTTATGGACGAGCTTGCCATCATGCTCATAACCGTTCCGGTTATACTCCCGTCCCTTGTGAACCTGCATATCGATATGGTATGGTTCGGGATACTCTTTGTGATAAACCAGCAGATGGGCATGATTCTGCCCCCGGTCGGCATGATTGTATTCATACTTGCCGGAATGATCCCCGATATACCCATGTACACCATTTACAAAGGTATCCTACCATTTGCCATCGCCATGTTTATATGCATTATTCTTATCATGATATTTCCTGAGATCGCCACTTTTCTTCCCAATTCAATGATTAATTGATATCGTAAAAATACAAAAAGAAAGGAATTTTATAAAATGGTCGAGATACCTAAAACAAGCCGGGCCGCGGTTATTAAAGAATACGGCAAACCTTACGAGATTGTGGAACTTCCTGTGCCCGAGGTTGAGCCGGGAGCAGTTCTGGTCAAGGTCGAGATGGCCGGAGTCTGCGGTACCGATGTGCATCAGTGGAAAGGGGAGATAGGGGTAAAACCCACTTTGCCATTAGTCCCTGGTCATGAATCTGTGGGCAGAATAATTAAGATTGGAGAAGGCAGGACTAAAGATTGTTCGGGTGCGTCTATTGCTGTGGGGGATAGAATCATGTGGCCCCATGTATCCTGCGGTGAGTGCCTTCCGTGCGTGATACATCTGCAGCCGAATTTGTGTGACAACAGATTTCCTTATGGTTTCAGTTCCGCTAAAGATTATCCCTATCTTACCGGCGGGTTTGCTGAATATGAGTACGTAATCCCAAAAGCACAGATAATCAAAATTCCGGACGAGCTTACTAACGAAGAAGTCATAGGTGTGTGCTGCGCATTTAGAACGGCAGTTTCCGCCTTTGAGAGGCTTGGTACGCTTGGAATCCAGAGTAATGTTGTTATTCAGGGTTCAGGACCTGTTGGTCTTTATTCCACACTCTTATCTGTTGAAGGCGGTGCGGGACAGACCATTGTGATTGGAGCTCCTGCCCTAAGGCTGGATCTGGCGAAAAAATGGGGAGCGGACCATGTCATTAATGTTGAGGAAATCCCCGATGCTTCTGAGCGTAAAAATATGGTTCTGGGTCTCACTAACGGTAGAGGTCCTGACGTGGTGGTGGAAGCTTCGGGCATCGTGCCAGCATTCAGAGAGGGGATGGATATGGTCCGAAAGGGTGGAAAATACCTCGTCATAGGACAGTCCTCTCCGGAAGCTGAACTATCCATTATTCCGGGTCTGATAATGCTTAAGCATCTTGAGATAATTGGTAATGGATCAGCTCTGATGACCCATTATTACAAGGCACTGCAATTTATTAAAAACAAGAGAAGTAAATATCCGTTTGCAGATATCGTTACGGGCAAGTACAGTCTGGATCAGATTAACGAGGCCCGTATATCAATGGCAGCCGGAAAAGAAATAAAACCGGTGATACTGCCATAACAAATTTTAAATTTTCCTTCAGCAGGCTGCAGGGAATCAATCAAATGATAAGAAGTTTGCCTATTGTGATACGATCGCCAAACTCATTAATAATTACGGGGAAGGCGTTAGCTCTGCATTTTTAAACAGTAAAAAGATGAAGAAGAAGATAAAAGAGGGAAATTTTATTCCATCACCGGAATATCTGGCACGTGAGAAACGCGTAAAGGATGCCTTTGATCTCAAAATACCGGACCGGATTCCAATTCTGATGTACCCGGGATATCTTATAGCTGAAATGGGTGGTGTTACTCGAAAGGAACTTTACGATAACCCGGATAAGTCCCAGGAGATTCTGGAAAAAATAGCACTTCAGTTTCAACCTGATATGATTACAGGCCTGTTTGACAGTCCGGAACCCAGCAGATTGCTGGGTGATCAAATGACCAGGTGGCCGGGTTATGGGTTAGGCCCCGATGATTCGTTTCAGTTCCATGAGCAGGAATTCATGAAGGATAGCGACTATGATTCCTTTTTATTGGACCCGTCTGATTATGCCATCAGGACCTATCTGCCCCGAGCCTTTAGTAAAATGAAGGGATTGTCTCAACTTCCTCCCTTTGGTATGTCTTTATTCGGTTTTTATAATCTTCGAAGCCTCCTCGCCCTTACTGATCCTTCCGTTGTCGCCGCGTTGAACGCGCTTTCCGCAGCCACCCGGGAAATAGTAAAGAAACATGCGCGGAGCGCGCGTTCAATGCGACGCCTTGCGGAAATAGGGTTTCCGGGCCCATTTTTTCTGGCAGGTGCTTTGCTTGAGGCTCCATTTGATTTCATGGCTGACACACTTCGCGGGATGCGCGGGATATTCCTTGATATGATGCGAATCCCGGAAAAGTTGCTTTTAGCCGAAGAAAAAGTAAAAAATATCATGCTTGAGCATGCCATAAACATGGCCCGGACGACGGGTATTAACTATGCCTCCTTTCCTTTACACAGGGGATCGGATGGATTCATGTCGTTGGAGCATTTTGAAAAATTTTACTGGCCCCAGCTAAGGGATATGATTTTACAACTGGTTGATGCCGGTCTTAATATTTGGGTGTTCTATGAAGGCATATGGGACCAGCGTCTGGAATACCTGGCGGAATTGCCGAGGGGCAGGACTGCCGGATTATTCCAGGACAGCGATATATTCAGGGTCAAGGATACCCTGGGTGATACGATGTGTATTATGGGAGGCATGCCAATACCTTTGTTAATGGGTGGAACTGTCCAGGAAGTGCGTGATCATACACAAAGACTTTGTGAGCACGTGGGCAAGGGCGGTGGTTATATCATGAGCACGAATATTGCTGAATTGGAGGGCTGCAAGCCGGAACTGATTCGAACCTGGATAGACGCAACAAAGGAGTTCGGCGTGTATATTTAGGATGCGCAATAAACATTATCCTTCACTAATGTCCGGGTTCAACCTTCTCTGGTCCTGATAACTATTGGAATGACCATCCGCCCGCATCGTAAGGCATCATGCGTCAACCTTGCCAGGAACGAGTTTGACCGGAAAAAGAGTTCCCCCTACCGTGATCTTTATGCGATTTCCTGAACGGACATGAATAATAAACACTGAAAGTTATATAAAAACCCATAAGGATCGATAATATCTTTATGGGTTTTGTGGATTTTGACAACTTAAAAAAGCTCTTCCACCTTTTCCGGAAGAGGCACTCCGTTTTCATCCCAGCCCATTAAGGTGTAATAATATTTAACGGCTTTCTTATATGCCGAACGGTCAACTTTCAGGTTGGCGAGTGCCCCATCAGTGGTTGGTTGAAAAAAACGTTCGGGCATTTCATCATCCTTGACTGATAAGCCTTCACGAAGATTAAAGAGTCTCATAAGAGTCACAATCCTTTCCGCCGTTCTAAGCAGTTCTGGTATCCCGGTATCCCATCCGGTTACCGCTTCAACCAGTTGAGCCATCTGTTTGAAAGTGATACCCGTAAAATGGCAGGCGGCCAGGGAGTCATATAGAATATTTTGAAACTGCACCAATCTGAACAGGGCCACTTTTTTTGGACCAAGATCATTCGCCTTAAGAGGTGTCAGAAACCCGAGCGGTTCATATTGTTTGAAGAAAAAATCGCGCTCCAAAAGACCGTCCGGTTGAGCCGCACAGTGATCCGCTCCGGTCGGTGAAACAGTGAAGCCCAGGGCTAAGGCGGAACCTATCCTTGGCTCGTGCATCCCGGGTTCAAGACCTTTAACATGCAAGGCAAAATCCTGACAGGCTTTTCCAAATCTTTTAGACATTCTGGCAGTTCCTTCGGCCAATATTTTGCCAAAGCCTTCTCTCCTGGCAATCAGCTCAATAGCCTTAAGCATTGCCTCGCTATTTCCCCATTTCAATTCCAAACCACCCGTATCCTCTTTTGTTAACAACCCCTTCTCATAACACTCCATTGCGAATGCTATCGTGCTTCCGGTTGAAATCGTATCAATGGAATAGGCGTTACAGCGCTCATTCCCTTTGACAATGGCTTTAAGATCTTCAATACCGCAGTCAGATCCAAGGGCGGCAAGGGTTTCATATTCCGGTCCACCGTATTCCGGATCAACTCTATAGGGTTCATCGAATTTGACCACCTTTTTACATTTTACATGACAGGCAAAGCAGCCTTTCATGCCGACACGGATAGTATCTTTTATTACGCCGGCGTGAATTTTGTTAACACCGGGGAAGGTCCCGTCCCTGAAATTTCTTATGGGCAGATCGCCTGTATTTTCCTGTGCGAGCATGGAGGGGCCTCCGGTACCATATTCCGACTGGGGGAATGGGTGGCTTAGCTGCTTGCGTATTTCCCTGAATTTTTCTTCATCGGCTATTGAAGGCAATGTATGGCCTCTGACCGCAATGGCCTTGAGGTTTTTTGATCCCATAACAGCGCCCATTCCGCCCCTTCCTGCTGCATCATGACAGCCTTCCATAATACAGGCAAAGCGAACCATGTTCTCACCTCCGGGACCGATCATGGCAACCTGTATTTTTTTGTCGCCGAGCTCGGTTCTGATGATGGTTTCGGTCTCAAGGGTTTCCTTGCCCCAGAGGTGACCCGCGTCCATAATTTCCGCGTTTCCATCATGCACCCAGAGAAAAACAGGCTTCTCAGATCTGCCTTCAACGATAATCGCGTCAAAGCCTGCTCGTTTCAGTTCCGCCATCCAGTGCCCTCCGACTTCAGACTTTGCTATGCCTTTACTCAACGGTGATTTTGTTCCTATACAGTTTCGCGACGCGCCGGGAATCTTGAACCCGCTGATTGGTCCAAGGGCGAAGATTATTTTATTTTCAGGGCTTAGCGCGTCTACTCCTTGCTTCAGTTCATTCCACAGATAGTATGCAATAAATCCGGCTCCGCCGAGGTATTTCCGACATACTTCTTCACCGATCTTTTCGGGCTGAACCCTTTTGAGAGTCAGGTCGACTCTCAAGACTTGGCCGTTATAACCGTTGGGGATGTCTTTTGTCATGCTTGTTATCCTCTCTTTCTTGATCGCAAAAAAATCATATTTTAGAAATATATAAACGATGCCCTATTCTCATCGTGAATGATAAGAAGATTATGAACGAATTCCATTTTTCTTGACAACATATCAATCGATCGATATGGTGTCAATATCTTAATATTTGTAAGGGAGATCAAGTGGAGAAAGACCCTAAAGATCTTTACCGGGAGAGAGAAAAGAGGATCAGCGATGCAATCAGCCTGAAAACGCCTGACAGGGTTCCGGTTATGCTTGAGCTGAGTTATCTGCCTGCGAAATATATGGGAACAACCTGTGAAGCGGCTTACTATGATTATGACCTCTGGTTGGAAGCGTATTGTAAAGCCCTTGAAGATCTTGCGCCCGACATGGTTCAGATCGCACCGTTTTTTCCTGGAAAAATATATGAAATCCTCGATCCCAGACAGCTCCGGTTGCCGGGTCAGGGGATTGATCCCCGTCATTCACATCAATTTATCGAGCAGGAATGTCTTAAAGCCGATGAATATGATCATTTTATGGAAGACCACTCTGATTTTTTATTACGGCGTTATCTTCCACGCATATTCGGGGCGCTTGAACCTTTTAGCAAAATGCCTCCCTTTCTGGAAACAGCTTCAGATTATCGGGCAATCGCCAGGCTGGTTGAACCTTTTGCAAGACCGGAAATCCAGGCAGCACTTGAAAAAATGGTAAAAGCCGGCCAGGAGGCTTCAAAATGGCGCCCCAGGATAGAGGCTTTTGGTATAAAGATTGAGGAGCTCGGTTTCCCTCTGTACGGTACTGGAGGTGAACACGTGCCTTTTGATCACCTTTCATATCACGTCAGGGGACTGCACGGGATATACATGGATATGTATCGCCAGCCGGAGAAGCTCATAGAAGTATTTGACTGGCTGATGCCTTTGATAATAAATAAGGCGTTAAAAAGGGCCAATGCGAGCAATAGAAAACGGGTCTATTTTGCACTTCACCGGGGATCAGGAATCTTTATGTCTCCCGAGCAATTCGAGACATTTTACTGGCCTTATGTAAAGAAGCTTGTTAACGCCTTGGTGGATGAGGAATTTATACCCTGCCTGTTTCTCGAAGGAGACTACACGTCACGTTTGGAGTACTTTCTTGAGCTGCCCAAAGGCAGGGTGCTCTGTCGTTTTGATTCCTCTGATCTCTTTAAAGCAAAAGAGGTGCTCAAGGGGCATGTCTGTATTATGGGGGATGTGCCCTGTTCTCTCCTGCAGCTGGGATCACAACAGGAGGTTCGGGACTACTGCAAGAGGATTATAGACGTGGTCGGAAAAGGTGGTGGTTTTATCATTGCACCCGGCAGCGCTCCTGACGATGTTAAACCGGAGAATGTCAAGGCAATGGTTGATTATACGAAGGAATACGGTGTATATTAATATATCAGATAAAAAGGAAAAAGGAGATGAACGATGGATGCTATTATCGGCACAGGGATGATATCAAAAAGAGAATATGAAATTATTGGAGAAAAGAATATATCTGTACCCATGAGTGATGGCATTAGTATCGATGTTGATATTTTTCGACCTGATGGGGATGGAAAATTTCCGGTCCTCCTTGGAATATCTGCGTTTAACAAGGACATACAGTCAAAACGAGTCTGGCCGGCTGCAACAAGAACCCGGCGGATACAGGGCGTTCCTGATGCGTGCCTTGAGGCCGGCCCCATGGATTTTTTTGTCAGGCGTGGTTATGTCCATATAATCGGAAGTATTCGCGGAACAGGCTTATCAGGTGGCGTATATAATTATTTATCACCCCGGGAAGTAAAGGATGTATATGAGGTTATCGAATGGGCGGCAGAGCAGCCCTGGTGCAACGGAAACGTGGGCATGATCGGTTTGGGATATTTTGCCGCAATGCATACCCTGGTAGCGGCGTTAAAACCCCCTCATTTAAAGGTTATTACTCCCATCGGCGGTTTTATGGATAATTACCGGGAATTCTGGTATCCGGGGGGAATACTCCAGAAAGGTTTTGCCAGGTGGCTTGCATCATTGGTGAATTTTGATATCCACGCACAGGAGAGTGAACTCAGGAATGAGCTTGGCGATGAAGGGTATAAAAAGGCAATAGATCTTGCCCTGCAGGACAAAGATTTAAACGGCGCGCCTGAGATCATTGAGGCGCTGAAGAATCCGGACCAGATGGGTAATGCCCCTTATCTGGACCTTATTCTTCATCCTACCGACGGACCGTACTGGCGGGAACGTGACATAGACTACAGGACGATTGAAGTGCCGATTTATCTCGGAGCCGCGGCTCATCGTCCTGGTCCATTTAACCACTGGCAGGAAATTAAATCACCGAAAAAATTAATATTTTTTCCACCGACCTATACTGATAGACCCTTCTATCAGATATCCTGGGAGCAGTTGCGATGGTTTGATTTCTGGCTGAAGGGGATAGACACAGGTATTATGGATGAACCACCGGTCAAGATGTTTGTCCAGGGATCAGATGATTGGATCATGGCTGAAGATTTCCCGATCCCGGGGACCAGATGGATTCCCTTTAACCTCCATGAAAACAAGAGCTTGTGCGAGATAGAGCCGTGGCCCGAAGCGGCGTCAGCTTCTTATGACGATTCACCCGAAAACCGAGGATGGTTGCAATATTATTCAGCGCCGCTCGTTGAAAACACAGAAATGGCGGGTCCTATCGTGTTGAACCTCTATGCTTCATGCCGGGGAACAGATATGAATTTCTTTATAAGCCTGTGGGATGTGGATGCGGAAGGTGAAGAGAAAAGGCTCAGCCAGGGATATCTGAAGGCATCACACCGTGAACTGGATGAAGAGAGATCAAAACCATGGCTGCCTTATCACACTCATACAAATCCCCAACCCCTCAAGCCGGGGAAAATATATTCCTTTGCCATCAGTCTAAATCCGACAGCAAATTTATTTAAAGCCGGGCACAGGATTATGCTCAAGATAAGCAGTGCGGATGATAAACCCAAGGATTTATATCAGGTTGGACATGAACATTTAATCAGCCAGACGCCGAACACAATAACAATATATCATAACGCCGAATATCCTTCTCACCTGCTCTTGCCGATAACCAAGGGAAATATAGTCGGAACCTATGTATCAGGAGGCGATATCAGTCTGAAGAGCAGAGAGTTTATGAAAAACGAGTAAAATCCTTTCTTAAATCTTTCAACAGTCTGTCGGGCTTTGTCCGACAGACTGTTAGTGCTGACCGCGGCCCTCTATGAAAATGCCTGGAGAGGGAATCAGGAATAAATCTTCTTCATCGATTCGATGATCTCAGTGATCTGTTTCCTCAGGATCTCCGGTTCTAAAACTTCAACCATGTTGCCCCAGCCAAGAACCCATGCCCTGAAATCCCGCGTGGGTCTGATTCGGAGCGTCATGATAATAGAACCATCAGGCTGTTCTTTTATCTTCTGAGAAGGGTGCCATTCGGTTTCCATGATTGACTTGCTGATAATTTTATTGAAATGCAGCCGCACCGTTCTCGCTTCCATATCCCTGTAAGATCCCCAGACGGAATCAAGGTAATCGATTACATTGAAATCTGAGGGTATTTCATAAGTTTCGGGTTCTATATGGACTTCCCCGATAATTCGATCAATTTTATAGGTCAACACATCCCTTTTAAGAGGAGAATGGGCAATTACATAGCTTGATCGGGACAGGGCTGCGGGTTCGATGAAATAGGGTTCGATGACTTGTTCCACCGGCTCTTCCCCCGTGATATCCTGAAATCTGATCCTTACTCGATGCTGTGAGAGCCAGGCTTCAGCGAGCTTTTCAAAATTCTTTATCTTTGTCTTATTCTTTTTCGGATATTTTTCGATGTAGTCCAGCGTATCCTGGACCCGTTTCTTCAGGGTAGGTGGCATAACTGTGTTCAGTTTCATGAACGTGGAGATGATATCCGAACTGCATTGATTAGACATTGCCTGCATCGCGCGAACTGCAAGGAAGATATTCATGGCTTCCATGGGGGTAAATGAAATTGGAGGCAGAAAGTATCCCTCCACAATGCCCCTCCGGCTCCCTTCTTCCCAGATCGGCACATCCAGTTCTGTCTCAAGGGCCTTGAGATCACGATATACGGTCCTTTCACTGATATCACATTTTCGGGCAATATCGTTTACCTTTATTCCTTGTGGATATTGCCATAAAATGACCTGCAGTTTCAGCAATCGTGCTGTTCGATCCCTTTTTCTCCAGGACCCGTCCATATTCCCTTTCCAGGTTTAGTGCGCGAATTCAGCAGGTTATAATGAGTTTTAATAATCGCGGTATGGGGAACCCTTTTTACGGTCGAACTCGTTCCTGGCTTGTTTTACGCATATTGCCTTACGAGGCGGGCGGCGGGTCATCTCAGTCGTCGTCAGGGCCAGATTAAGGTTGAACAACCGAAGAGGATTCCGCCCGCTCTCCGAGGCGTAGGCTCTCCGAGCCGGAGGCCTGGCATGCACCTTACGCTATTATCCTGCTTTCAAGGGTTTCGCCGTTAAAAGGGCTCCCCATACCGCTATCCTGTGACCATAGGTTGTTATTTTCATGCATTGTGGAGGCACAGAGGGCCATGAGTATTTCGTAGATTATTAATAATTTGAAAGATGTGTCAAGAAAAAACGAGAATAGATTCGGTGAGTTAGTACTGTTTATGGAGTATTTTTATCAGTCGGCAGTTTTTCGGCCCGAGTCTTGAAAAGGATCTTGATACTCGGGTTCGCTCAACAATTTACCAGCGCTTGAACAACAGCAGCCCCGGTTTTCCCCCAGACCTTTGCCGCGATGAAATGTCAGGGGGAGTTCTCTGGGACAAATAGTTGAAATTGCAGAAATCTTTCTAATCTTTTTCAACCCACGCATCAAAGAGCAGTCCGGCAGCCGCGTCATACTCTCTTTTAAAGGCATCAGGGTAGTTACTGAGCCATTCTTCCCATTCCCTGCCCGAAACCTTCTGTACTTCAACCAGGTATCCGCTGGTGGCCTGCCCGCCCGCATGTTTGGAGATTATCGCGTTTGGGGATATTAAATTTATCGCGCCGCCCCTGTCCACCTTTCCGGGGATAATCCAGTCACACCTGGCACCATGGTCAATGTATGCAACTCCGGGTATCAATCTCTCTGTGACATAAGCGCCAGCAAGCACAATACCCCTCTCATTAAAGATCTTCACGATGTCGCCGTTCCTGATGCCCCTCTTTTCAGCCTCTTCTGGATTTAACCACAGGGGCTCATATTTGTAACCGTCGGGTCCGAGCACTTTGCATGTATGTATCTCTCTTGTCCATGTTATGTCATCACACTGAGCATGAACCCTCCACCTGCCGTGGTTGGACATGAGTATAAGCGGATAAGCGGCGGATCTGTCACTGGAGATCCGCTCGTCATGCATAACGCCTTTTTCTATCCATTTTGGGATAGGAGGTCTCTCCATGTCATGGGGAAAATTTTTGGCAATACTTTCTGAATAAAACTCCAGCTTTCCCGTAGGTGTTGACAGGGGATTGTTCTCCGGGTCTTCGTAAAATTTCCTCAGGCCCGGGGGATCATCTTCCCAGTTTTTGGCTGTTGGAAAGACATAATAACCCTTTTCCCTCAGTTCATCCCAGTCGACAAAGCCGACCATGTTCATATTGTAAACTTCCTTAATCCATTCCTCAGAGGTTTTGCCTCCTGAAACCTCATCATATAGACCCATCTTTTTGGCGACCTCCAGGACCGCCTCGTAGTCACTCTTGGATTCGCCTATGGGTTTGATGGCCTGTTCCTGATAGGTTATCGAAGCGCAGGGTATGTTACCGCGGGTATTGGCCATAATATCTTCCACTTCCATGGTCGTATTGGAGGGCAGGATAATATCCGCGAGCAGGCAGTCGTTTTCGAGCCACGGGTGCTGTGCCACTATACACTCTATCTTAGGGCTTCTCAGGGCCTGAATGGTCTTATTTCCGTAGTTCCAGCAGGTGGTGCGGCAGGGGGTGTCCGTCCATATCATGTGTATCTCTGACCCGCCCTCCTCCTTGGGAAGCGGATAGGTGTACTTTACGAATTGATCTTCCCTTGGAGCATCTATCGCACCTGTGCCCCAGTAGTCTACAGTAGAATTAAGAATGGCATCATGAACAAGAGGCTTCGGCAGATGCTGCTTGGTGAGCACGTTGCGTGTGGTCAGATGTGGTCTCAGAATGCGGTCATTACGGCCTTCCAAAGCGGCTTTGGCCGCGAGTACATGAACATGCAGAGAGGTTTTTGAAGAAAAGGAGGTTCTGGGCAAGGCCCCGACATTGGTACACTGGTGAACGCCCGGTTTGCCCATGCCCTGCATGCCCAGCATTATGCATTCTAATCTTGCGGGTTCAGTGGAATAAGGGCCTCGAATCATGGAACCGCCGAGTATATGCATAATGGAAGTTCTCTTTGATGCGAATTCCGACGCCAGTGCCTTTATAGTCCATTCAGGGACACCGCACTTTTCCGAAGCCCATGCGGGAGTCTTGGGTATCCCGTCTTCCTTTCCCAGGACATAGTCCTCGACTTTGTCCATACCCACGGTATGGGTTTTAACGTATTCCTTGTCATAAGTCCCCTCCGTTACCCATATATATATAATCGCAAGCTGAAACGCCGCGTCGGTATTGGGCAGCACGGGTATCCATTTATCGGCATGGACTGCCGCGCCATAGTTAAGATCCGGGCATATATATACCTGTTTGATGCCGACCTGAGACCAGAAATAACAGAGAGATGTGGCTGCCTGCGTTCCGGCCCCGCCTGGGGTTGTCTCCGGATCACATCCCCAGAAAAGGAGCAATTCGGAATTTTCGGTGACATCTTTGGCTGTATTCAGGCTGGGATTCGCCATCCCGACATCGCCTCCACCCCACACGTGCATTGCACCCCAGTACCAGCCCTCCCAGCTGTCCGGGTTTCTTACCTGCTGTGTGTATTCTCCGATTTTGCTGAGGAGCAGCGTCTGGCAGCCGTGAGGAGCGTGCACGCTCTTGCATTCCGCGTGGCCGTCACCCTGTGCCAGGATAGCCGATGTGCCGTACTGCTTTTTTATCCTTTTAATTTCATTGGCAATCAGACTCGCGGCCACATCCCAGGAGATCCTCCTGTATCTGCTTTTTCCGCGGTTCTGGGGGTTCCTGTCCCCTTTGGGATCCCAGTCAATGCGCTGCAATGGATACTTAATGCGGTTTGGAGAATAGGTGCGCTTTTTATAAGCCAGGGAAAAAGAATAGGGCAGGGATTTCATGAAAGGGACAAATGTTTTTCCGTTCCTTTCATACCTAAAGGTGTTAATCTTTTCCATCTCGTACTTTGAATCATAATGTAAAGGACGGACCCGCAATATCTTTCCATTTTTTACATCCACAGCGCAGGGTCCTCCGCCACCCATCAACCCCATAAGACTGATTGATTTATAGACCGTCTTTTCCTTTTTCGGGGGCACTGTTTTTTTCGATTTGAGCTTATTCATTGTTTCTCCTTTTATATGATTCATTTATCATATTGCATCATTTTATTACCGTTGAATAATCCAGAGTTTGTTAAAATTTTTAATAATTTTTTCATGAAATTAATAATCTCAGATTTCCAATGAAAATATTGTATCACATTAATCCGACAGCTTGAATGTCAAAAAAATTAATAGAAAGAAATTTTCCGACATTCAAGCTGTCGGATCTTAATAATAAACTGTTTTATACAACCTTGATTTGTGTTATGAATAAAAACATTGCACATTTTACCTGGCTGATATCTTGAACGTTCCCGGGCAAAATTCCGGGAGGAATTAGATCTTTCTTACTACGAGTTCGAATAAGGAGACATTATATGCCTGCCAAAAAAAATAAACCAAAAGCGAAATCTCAATCTGGGAGGAAAATAAGCAAGGATTCTACCATAGAAAAGACCGTGATAAAGGCGATGAGTCTTGGCGGTGTTTTGGGAGGGGGGACTCCATGCGCTGTTGATGTAAAGGATGGTAAGATTATACGCGTAAGGCCTTTCCATTATGACTGGAAGTTTGATGGAAAGAATATCGCGGACTGGGAATTTAATGTTCGCGGCAAGTCATTCAGGCCGTTCAAAAAATCACTGCCGGCTCCCTTCATGATGGGTTATAAGAAGCGAACCTATTCTCCCAACAGGATAAAATACCCGCTGATCAGGGTGGACTGGGACCCGAAAGGGGACAGGAACACCCGGAACCGCGGGAAAAGCAGATACAGGAGGATTTCGTGGGATGAGGCCACGAAGATAGTTGCCGGAGAGATCAAGAGGATACGCAAAGAATACGGGCCCATGGCCATACTTGCCCAGGCCGACGGGCACGCTGAGTCAAAGGCTGTGCATGCGCCTCACGGTTGCCAGACCTGGCTCCTTCACAAGATGGGAGAGTACACACAGCAGATCAGGAATCCGGACAGCTGGGAAGGATGGTACTGGGGTGCCATGCACGTGTGGGGATCAGGGATGATAGGCATGATGCACCCGTCGGACAATGTATTGAAGGATATAACCGAGCATAGCGAGATGGTTTTATGCTGGGGATGCGATCCGGAGACGACGCCATGGGGATTCAACGGGCAATCCGCCACATCCATCTGCTATTTCTGGAGGGACATTGGAATAAAGCAGGTGTATGTCTGTCCGGATCTTAACTATGGAGCGGCAGTTCACGCGGACAAATGGATACCTGTTTTACCAAACACTGACGCGGCCTTGCAGTTAGCTATAATATACACCTGGCTGGCTGATGGGACTTATGACAAGGATTATGTTTCTACTCATACTGTTGGTTTCGACAGGGTGAAGGACTATGTTTTAGGGGAGGAGGACGGCATCCCGAAGACGCCTGAATGGGCATCAGAAAAATGTGGTGTTCCTGTGTGGACAATCAAGGCCCTGGCGAGCGAATTTGCCGAACGCACGACGTCTGTCGCTCACTATTTTGGAGGCAGTTACATAAGGGGGCCTTACTCTCATGAGCCTGCCAGGCTTGAGTGTATACTTCTCGGCATGCAGGGTTTGGGCAAACCCGGTGTTCATCAGACCCAGCTGACCTACAGCGGCGTGCCCCGTTCCACATGGCCTTTAAAAGCCAGCATCACTATGGGCGCCTCTTTTGAGGAAGCGAGCAATAACCGCATTTTAAGGCCACACCGTTCCACCGCCTACGCGTTTACAAGGCAGGGCATACCAAAAACCCTTATCCAGGAAGCTATCTTGAATCCGCCTGTTCATTACTGGGGTACAGGAGCGATAAATGCCACTGTGGATGATCAGTTTAGAAAGTACACATATCCGCTGCCGGAAAAGGAGGGCGGAACCGAGGTCCATATGATATGGACCGACACTCCATGCAGGACTACCTGCTGGAATGACGGCAATAAGACTATAGAAGCGCTGAGGAGTCCCAAGATAGAGTGTATCGTAGCCCAGCATCCTTGGCTTGAAAACGATTGCCTTCTGGCCGATATAATTCTACCGTCCAACACGACGTTTGAAGTCAGCGATATTATGCCGAACATGAGACAGGGCATGCCGTGCACAAGCGTTACGCTTCAAAAGCAGGCCATTAAACCAATCGGCGAATCCAAGAGCGACTACGAGGTCGTGCTCGAAGTGGCGAAGAAACTGGGGAAATATGATGCGGTGACGGAGGGAAAGAGTTCAGAGGACTGGATAAAATACATATATGATGATCTCCTGACGGAATTTATCAGCTGGAAGGAATTTCAGGAGAAGGAATACTATGTTTTTCCTATGGCAAAGGGATGGGAGAAGGACACTCCAGGATTGAGGAAATTCTACGAGGATCCTGAAACTAGTCCGCTGCCAACGCCATCCGGTAAGCTGGAGTTCTATTCAGAAAATATTGCCAGGCATTTTCCGGATGATCACGAGAGATCGCCAATACCGAGGTGGGTAGAAAGGGGCGAAACGCATGATGAAAGGATTTCCAGTGAAAGGGCGAGAATGTTTCCCCTGCTTTTGATGTCAAACCATGGTCGCTGGAGGGTTCATGCTCAATGTGACGACATTCCATGGACAAGAGAGGCTCCGACCTGCAAGGTAAAAGGTTTTGACGGTTACATGTATGAACCTCTCTGGCTCAATCCGAAAGATGCCGAGATAAGGTGTATAAAAGATAGGGATATCGTAAAGATATACAACGAGAGGGGGATTGTTCTTGGTGGCGCGTATGTGACCGAAAGGCTGATGCCAGGTGTCGCCTACATAGATCATGGCGCCCGGTGTGACTGGATAATCCCAGGCAAAGTGGACAGAGGCGGTGCCATTAATCTTATCGCTCCAGGTGGTCTGGTATCAAAGCACTGCGGAGGTGAGGCGACCAGCGGGTATCTGGTGGAGGTAGAAAAGCTCAGTCTCGCCCAGATGGAAGAATGGCGGAATGAATATCCCGAAGCCTTTGAAAGGGAATACGACCCTGTTTCAGGTTTGCTTTTCGGTGGCTGGGTAGAAGGCGGGATGTGAGGAGCAGGCATAGGGAAAAAGCTTAAGAACCTTTAAATAAGATAAGGTTATGGAGGAAAGAAAATGGCTAAGAAAGATGAAGGCAAGGTATTTATATGTGATGTTTCGATCTGTAACGGATGTTACTGCTGTCAGATTGCGTGCAAGGATGAGCATGTCGGGAATGACTGGACCCCCTATGCCAGGCCACAGCCGGACACGGGACAGTTCTGGCTGAAGCTTGAGGAGAATATACGGGGCACGGTGCCAAAGGTCAAGATGCATTATGTGCCAATTATCTGCATGCACTGCGATGATGCTCCATGCATGGAGGCATGTTCCATAGACGGGGCCATTTACAGAAGGGATGACGGCCTGGTTATTATAGATCCTGTAAAATGCACGGGCTGCAGGGCCTGCGTCGATTCCTGTCCGTACCATGCCATCTATTACAATGAGGGACTTAATCTTGCGCAGAAGTGCACCGGTTGTGCCCACTTGCTGGATGATGGCTGGAAGGAACCAAGGTGTGTTGACGCATGTCCTACCCAGGCATTGAAGTTTGGAAGTGTGTCGGAATTCAAGGATCTTATTTCCAAGGCAAAGGTTCTGAACCCGGAATACAAGACAAAGCCTAGGGTATATTATCTGAATATTCCCGGAAAATTCATTGCCGGAACCGTTTATGACCCTGTGGAGAAGGTCATAGTAAAAGGTGCTGAATGCACACTGACAGAATCCGGCAAAGGCAAGAAGAAACGAAAGGCTGTTACAGACGGGTTCGGTGATTTCTGGTTTGAAGGATTGAAGGTGGGAAGATTCAACCTGAAAATCGAGGCGAAAGGATTTGCAATAAAAACATTTGATGGGCTCAGTACGGAAAAAGACATCAACCTTGGAGATATACCACTGTAGAGAACGGGGTCAAATTATGGTGCCGCCCTGAGACAACGTGGTTATTCTTACCGATGCGTCGCCGGAGGGATCAGGCAGGCAAACATTATAATTTATCACCTAGCAGTCTGTCGGACTTTGGCCGACAGGCTCCGAGCATACAAACTTGACACCGGGGGCAAGATTCATGTATTAATTATCATATATTTTTTCTTGTGCTGAAAAACCGGGTTTAATCGAGCTATATGGATATGGAATCTAAAAGCGTAACCAACTATAGATATAAATACAAATTCTGCCCTTTCTGCGGAAGAGAACTTAAAATATCCGTAAACGATAAAAACAGTCCCTCAAGGCTTGTCTGTATCGCCTGCGGTTTCATTGATTATCAGGACCCCAAGCTCGTTGTGAATACCATTATAGAATTTGATGGTAAAATAATCATGCTGAAAAGAGACAGAAAATTCGGGTCCGGGAAATGGAGTTTTCCGGGAGGATATATGGACAGGGGGGAGACCCTCGAGGGAGCAGCTAAGCGGGAGGCAAAGGAGGAATGTGGTGTAGATATCGATATAAAATACCTCTTGGGACTCTATTCATATTACGGGAAATGTGAAATAGTTGCTATCTTCGTCGCTAAATACCTTTCCGGTAACATGATCGCAGGCGATGAAACCTCCGATATCAAGTTAATGGGCCTGCAAGAAATACCGTGGGATAACCTCGCATTTCCAAGTATCACCCTGGCTTTAAGAGATTATTCTCTCAAATCCGGATTCCCCGGCGGCATCTGCTATTCTGCGGATGAAGTCACCAGAAAAGTGCGTGTCCTTTTACCTCAGCGGGACCACGAAGAATATGGACTTGAAGAGCAGGAACACTAATTTTATTTTGATTTGAAAGAAGCTGAAGGAAGCCATTCGAGGATATCCTTGGCTCTTCTCCGAGCCTCAGAAATAACAGCATCAACATCCATAACCAGTAATCTGCGTCTGTCCATGACCAGCCTTCCGTCTATTATTGAATAGGCAACATCTTCACCCCGTGCGGCGTAGACAAGATGTGAGAAAGGATTATACATCGGTGTCAGATGAGGTTTGTTGCAATCAACAACTATGATATCCGCTTTTTTCCCTTCTTCAATTGATCCCACCGTATCGTCAATGCCAAGAGCCTTCGCTCCTTCTATCGTTGCCATACGCACAACAGTTAAGGCATCCATTACGGTCGTATCCATGGACCCTATTTTATGAAGTTTGGCGGCGGTATCCATCTCGCCAAAAAGGTCCAGGTTGTTATTTGAGGCACAACCGTCCGTTCCGATACCAACAGTCAGTCCTCTTTGAAGCATAGCAGGAATAGGAGCGATACCGGATGCGAGTTTCATATTACTCTCGGGATTATGAACGACTTTCACCCCTTTCTCAGCAAACAAATCGATTTCCGCATCATTGAGATGCACACAGTGGTCTGCGATAAGATGAGGGCCAAGAATGCCAAGCGAATCGAGATGGCCAACAGGTCTTCTTCCGTACCTTTCCCTAACAACGTTAATCTCAGTTTCGGTTTCCGCAAGGTGGGTTATCAGAGGTGCTTTATACTTAAGAGCAAGATCGTTTGCGGCAGAAAGAAGAGAAGGGCTGCATGTAAACGGGGAATGAGGTTCAACTGCTATGCTAACAAGACTGTCATCCTTCCATCTATCGATCAGCGACTCGGTATATATGAGCCCGTTTTCTGTTGATCCATAATTAGGGGAATCAAAGTCATATAGTACTTCTCCAACGATACATCGCATGCCGGAAGATTTTGCTGCCTTTGCCACTTCATCTTCAAAAAGATACATGTCGCAGAAGGTCGTGGTCCCGGACAGAATCATTTCCGCACATGCTAAAAGACTGCCCGTAAATACAAACTCCGCGTCCATTTTTGCCTCTACAGGAAAGATATAATTATTCAACCATTCCATCAGCGGAAGATCATCAGCCAATCCCCGAAAAAGGGTCATAGCGGCATGGGTATGCCCGTTTATCAACCCGGGAAGGATAAGGCCCCCTCTGGCGTCGATTTTTATTTTTGCTTCGAAATCGCCAACCGGAAGTTTGCCTGAATATTCGATTTTACCCCCTTTGATTCCTATCAGGCCATCTTGAATAATTGAATCGCCATCATCCATTGTCAGCACGGTTCCATTCTGTATAAGGATATCAAGATTATTCATTACGTTCTCCAGAAAATAATTTACCAAATTCTCACACGGGCAGGTTTCCGATTATCTTTTCCCATAGAACAGCGAGAACCGATCCTGCGCTGTTTGCAACCTCGATTATCTTTTCGATAGAGGTCTTTTCCATGCAATCCGGGAGGTTTACATTTGTTATAGCCACTATGACCATTATCTGAAGGCCGCATTGGGCCGCAACAATAACTTCATGAACAGTTGACATCCCTACGGCATCAGCCCCTATCATACGCAGAAATCGCGTTTCAGCAGGTGTTTCAAGGCTCGGTCCGGTCACACCAACATATACACCACGATTTAGCTGGATTTCCTGTTTAAGCGCTTCCTTGCTCGCAAGCTCAATTAGGGCTGGATTATAAACTCTGGTCATATCCGGAAAACGTGGCCCAAAATGATCCGTATTCATCCCTATTAAGGGGTTCTGGCCTGTTAGATTGATATGATCCGTAACCGCCATAAGATCTCCGGCCCTGAAATTTGGATTAAGACCTCCCGCAGCGCTGGATATAAAGAGATACTTTATGCCCAATTTGGACATGACACGTACCGGGAAGGCAATCTCTTCCGGAGTATAGCCCTCATATGCATGAAACCTCCCTTCCATGACAATCAACTGTTTCCCTGCAAGGGTCCCTGACATGAGGACACCTTTATGTCCCGCTACGGTTGATATCGGAAAATATGGTATCTCATTGTAGGGAATTCTGGTGGCCGATTTTAAGCAATCAGCAATATTTCCCAGACCGGTCCCGGTAATGAGACCTACCTCAGGTGGAACTTTAAATTTTGCGAGGATGTAACTGCAAGATTCATGGATCTCCTGAAACATTCTTAGTCTCCTTCTGGCTTTCCACTCAGATATATCTCGATGCATATCATATTGAATTTTTCTCACAAATATTCATAAAGAGTCAACAATAATAACCGGGAGGCTGAAGGACTTTGAGCCAAAGAATCGCAGACGTTTTCAAGAATCCCTGATGTGCCTGTTATGGGTTGACAAAATCATGAATATATGCAATTTTTTACTAATTTATCTTAAGGAGGTTAAGTGTGGAGACCGATGAACAACCTAGAACACCCACGAAACGTTTAATTCGTGGGACATTTTCTTTTACGATATTATGCTTATTAACTTTTATTCCCTATCAAAAAATATATAAACCAGCGGCGGTTGACCTGCAGATTCCCGAATCAGCAAGTATAATTCAAGTCCAGGAGGATAATATACCATCAGAAGATCCGGATCTGAAAAATAATAAGCCTGAGCAGCTTTTTAACCAGATTATCGTTGAGGCGGCAAATAAAAATGAAATAGATCCAGCGCTTGTTAAGGCCATCATAAAGGTTGAATCAAGCTACAACCATCTCGCGGTTTCCAAGAAAGGAGCGAGGGGACTGATGCAGATTATGCCATCCACAGCCATGGAACTCGGAGTGACAGATCTTTTCAATCCCGAGACAAATGTGAATGCCGGCGTAAGGCATTTAAAAAGATTGCTGAAAGAATTTGGCGGAGATCTTCACATGGCTTTAGCGGCTTATAATGCAGGAAGCACAAAAGTCAGGGAATATCAAGGCGTTCCTCCATTCAGTACCACTCAAAGCTATGTAAAAAAGGTATTTGAATATTACAAGTATTATCAAAACATGCGGCTGACATCCAGCAAGAATATTTAGACAGTTAGATGGATGCATGATGACGAAGACTTTATCCTCCCATAAGGCCCGGCTTGTCCGTCGGGTCTTCTTTCTTTTAAGGTTTTTTTCATGATCAAGAAAATCGATCTGCATATTCACTCAAAATGCTCGGATGGTAAGATGTCCCCCGCTGATATCATTCATGAATGTTCACAAAGAGGAATTGGCCTGATATCAATAACGGATCACGATTCCATCGATTGCCAGGAAGAAGCCCGGATATTATGTAGAAAAAGCAATATTCATTATATTCCGGGCCTTGAATTAAGCGTATCCTTCTCTCATCCAAAATATGGAGACTCAAAGCCAATTTCATTGGATTTTCTGGCATATATGTATGATATTAAAAATACAACATTAATAAACAAACTCGAAAAGATGCGGCAACACAGGATCAAAAGAGCGGAACAGATACTTGAAAAAATAAATCATGAACTTGCTCTTAAGGGAAAAACTCATCTAACAAACGATGATATGGAAGAGATCCAAAACTCAGTTGACGGGGCCTTTGGTCGTCCGCACATTGCAAGTTATCTGGTGAAGAAGGGCATAGTGAATACCCGGCAGGAAGCTTTTGATATATATCTAGTCAAGTGTAATGTTCCAAAATTGCCGCTTACTTTACCTGAAGCATCAGAGATAATAAAGAATGCGGGAGGAAAGCTCCTGCTGGCTCATCCAAATCACCCGAGGGGGACGTCTCTGATCAATTTTACGACTGACATCACTGAGCAGCAAAAGATAATTAAAGAGACCATGATGCCCTATATAAACGGGATTGAATGCTGGCATTCGGAACACGATAAGATAACTTCAGAACGATACAGCTCTTTTGCAAAAGAAATGGGTTTGATGGTCAGTGGAGGTTCTGATTGTCACCAGGATCCTGTGCGTTTAGGAGAAACTGATGTACCTTTGTGCGTTGCGAACCAGTTCGGAATTAAACTCAATGGTAAAACCTATGGATAAATTTATTAATGGCCTGATGAAAACGGATACATTTCAGGGTTTCGCCGGCAAGACAGAAATTATTCAAACCCATATCTCAATGGTTTTTTTGACTGACCAATTCGCATATAAAATAAAAAAACCTGTGGATTTCGGTTTTCTGGATTTTTCCACTCTTGAGAAGAGACGCTATTACTGCAACCAGGAGGTAAAGCTGAACAGGCGCTTCTCGAAGGATATATATATTCAGGTTCTCCCAATATTGTATGACGGTAAGGATTATAAAGTGGGAGAGGGAAGGGGCGAAGTAGTTGAATACGCAGTCAAGATGAATAGGATTCCAGAAAAACTGATAATGAAATCAGAATTCGAAACGGGAAGACTGACGAAAAATCACCTTTCGGATGTTGCAGAGACACTTGTAAATTTTCATCAGACAGCGGATTGGTCCCCTGAAATCGAAAGGTTCGGTGAACCGGATATATTCAAGATCACCACAGATGAGAACTTCGAACAGACTGAAAGATACATTGATGTCACTCTGGACAGAGAATGCTTCAGTACAATAAGACACTGGACAAACGATTTTTTTCAAAAGAATAGAGACTTGTTTTATGAGAGGATAAGAGATAGAAAAATCAGGGATTGTCATGGAGATCTTCACATGGAACACATCCTGCTCTCCAGACCTGTCTCCATGTTTGACTGCATAGAGTTCAACGATCGTTTTCGATATACAGATACATTTGCGGATGTAGGCTTTCTTTTAATGGATCTGGAGTTCCATGGCGGTAATGAATCCGCTGATATCCTATGGAATTTATATTCAAAAAAGACCATGGAAGACGGTTTGGAACATCTTATGACCTTTTATAAAGTTTACCGCGCCTATGTAAGGGGGAAGGTGAATAGTTTTCAAATTAATGATACTAATATACCAACTTATGATAAAGAAAAAGCAATAAAAACTGCGCAAAGTTATTTTCATCTCGCGCTCTCATATGTACGGCAATGAAAGGAACTTATAATGAGGGAGTCTTTCAGGGTTTTCATGCAAAGAGAATTAAAGCCTGACGCAGTTTTGATCGCATGCGGACTTCCGGCATCATACAAGACGGAAACCACTGAAGTAATAGCCGTGATAAAAGGATATTCTGTGTTAAGAACGGATATGCTACGGCTTGAAGTATTAAAGGACGAGGATATTTTTGATGAAAAGGTCGCATCCAGCATGAATAAAAGGACACTCGTATATGACGAGATGTTCAGGATGGCTGACGAACTTGCAGGCAAAGGAGAAGGGATTGTCCTGGATGCGACATTTATCTCGCGTTCTTTAAGGTTTCGTGCTGCAGAAATTGCTGAAAGGCACGGAAAAACATTTGTCATTCAACAGACTCAATGTCCACAGGATGTTTCTATTGCGAGGATCCTGAAAAGGTCAAAGGATAATTATGAGTCCAATGCGCTGACAGAGCAGGCATATCTGAATAATAAGGAAAAATTTGAAGATGTGGACCTGAAAATTCTTAAGCACAGATACCCAACATTAAGCGCAATGCATCTTGTCGTTGACACAACATCAGATATGGAAGATGAATGGTGCGTTATTCAAAAAAATATTATTTGATCAGATAATATACCTAAAAGGATTCGATTTATGACGGAAGTTTCCGTGGGCATCATATATAAGAATAAATTTGATCGCGCAAGGGCTGAAGCTGAAAAATTGGAAGAATGGCTCAACGAACGCAGGGTTAATGTCCATATCAAAGAATCAGCAAGCCGCGATCATGATGGAAGTCCTGATAGGAATCCATCAAGCTTTCCTGAAGAAATTGACTTTTTTGTGGTACTTGGTGGAGATGGGACACTGCTTGGTGCTGCAAGAGAGGTTGTCAACTTCGGCGTGCCCATACTAGGCGTAAACCTCGGGGGTCTTGGTTTTCTGACAGGAATACCAGTCGAGAAACTCTATTCTGCGATTGAAATGATACTTGAAAATAAGCTTAACTATGAATCAAGGTTAATGCTTCAGGCAGAAGTAATCAGAGAAAACAGGGAAGTATGCCGATTCAGTTTCCTCAATGATGTTGTCGTCAGTAAAAGTTTATTGGCAAGGATTATTGAACTTGATGTATTTATCAACAATATCTTCCTGACCACCTTCAGGGCGGACGGACTGATAATCTCGACTCCAACCGGTTCCACTGCATACAATCTTGCAGCCGGCGGACCAATACTTTACCCAACAATGAATAATATAATCGTGAGCCCGATTTGCCCCTTTACTCTCACAAACCGTCCGATAATTCTTCCGGACTCTGACAGCATATCAGTTATGATGGGTCAGGAAAGTGATGAACTAATCAGCCTTACTTTTGATGGTCAGGTCGGATTTGACCTTCTTTATGGAGATAAAGTCATTATATCCAAGTCTGAAAAAAGGATTAATCTCTTCTGTTCTCCTGATAAGAATTATTTTGAAATATTGCGCGCAAAACTCATGTGGGGAGGAACAACCTACAGTATAAAAAATGAGGATGGATAGCTATTTATTGCAGGTAGAGAAAAGGGATATCAACTACCTTAGCGTGATTATTGGAGCCTATGATGGAATGGCGATTGTAAGAACAGTCGATCCATATAAAGCCGTGATCGAACTGATCGTGGCACCAGGATGTTCCCCTGTTATAAAGGAACTGATTGACAGCTTAAAAGGATCGGAAAGAATCAATCTTCAATTATATAATGAATCTTGAAAATGTATCTCCTTGAAAGATCAGCAGAAATGCACCGAACATATTATATAGCCAATATGGGTTGTCAGATGAATGAATATGATTCGGACCATGTTGGACAGATACTTTCGAATGCCGGATACCTGCCGGTAGATCACCCCGATGGGGCTGATTTGATACTTATTAATACATGTTCAGTCCGGGCTAAAGCCGAGCAGAAGGCTTTCAGTCTTTTAGGCCGAATGTCAAATCTAAAAAGGAATACGCCGGGCATTATACTGGGTGTGATGGGCTGTGTCGCTCAACAGGAGGGGGTTGAGCTTTTCAGAAGGTTTCCGGATCTTGATATGATAATAGGCACCAGAGAAATCGATCGGTTGAAAGATCTTGTTGATAGGATTATTGACCGTGGTGAAAGAGTTAACGCTGTTGACTTGAATGCCGCCCCGACTGTAAATATCAGCCACAATGGCTATTTCAAAGGACGGGTAAAGAGCTTTATTTCTATAATGATGGGATGCAATAATTTTTGCAGCTACTGTATCGTCCCATATGTCAGGGGCCGCGAAGTCAGCCGAAACCCTGATAGAATAATAGATGAAGCGAAAAAACTTGTTTCTCAAGGAATAAGGGAGATCACATTGCTGGGCCAGAATGTGAATTCATATTGTTCCCATGAAAATGAGGAAACAAATTTTCCAGGATTGCTTAAAAGGCTGAGCAAAGTGGAAAGGCTTTTAAGAATAAGATTTACTACTTCACATCCCAAGGATTTGTCCGACGAATTAATCGGATGTTTTGGTGAAATCGAAAATCTCTGCCCGCATATCCATCTTCCGTTTCAATCCGGGTCAAATCGAATTTTAAATCTAATGAACAGGGGATATGATTCCGAACATTATAGCAGGCTTGTTTATAAACTGAAAAAAGCAAGGCCCGATATCTCTCTAACAAGTGATGTAATTGTGGGTTTTCCAGGAGAAACAGAAGAAGATTTTCAGATGACCATTGACCTTATCAGACAAATCGAGTTTGATAATCTGTTTTCGTTCAAATATTCAGACCGAAAAGGGACAGCTGCTGAAAAACTGGGGCAGAAGATTGACGAGTCGGAAAAATCAAGACGCCTTGATTTACTTCAAAACCTGCAGAGAGGCATAACTTTGAAAAAAAACAGGTTGCTGGAAGGAAAAGAGGAGGCAGTCTTGGTTGATGGAACGGGGAAAAGAGACGGCCAGTCTTCGGGTAGAACTGGGACAAATAAAATTGTCAATTTTAACTGTAATATTAATTTATTAGGCAAATTAGTTAATGTTAAAATTGAGCGTGTATTCGCAAATTCATTATATGGGAAGCTTTTATCTGTTGACTATTCAGAGCAGGGTTTTTAATAATGATAAGGGAAATGAAAGCGCTTGATTATTCTAAGGAAATTGTACTTATAGTGGATGATGATCCTAGTTTGAGAATCACGCTTGAGAAACTCCTGTCCGCCATTGGTTTTTCCGTAAGGACGGCTTCAAGCGCGGATGATGCATTAAAGATGATTCTCGACGGAGAATTCACATTTGTGCTCACTGATATGAAAATGCCGGGCATGAGCGGCATGGATCTCATCCGGGAGATCAGTAATAAAAGTTTAAATATCAATGTGATTGCCATGACAGGCTATGCCGACGGGTATAGTTATGTTGATGTAATCAACTCAGGTGCCAGTGATTTCATAAAGAAACCTTTCGGAATAGAAGAACTGGAAGCGAAGCTGAGAAGGATACTCGTGGAGAGGAATTTACGAGAAGAGCTTAGTAGACTTTCAATAACAGATTCACTTACAGATCTTTTTAATCAGAGGCATTTCTACTCAAGGTTACAGGAGGAGATCACAAGAGCCGGAAGACAAAACTACTCGCTCTCTCTGATTCTCCTAGATCTTGATGGATTCAAAGACTACAATGATCACCATGGGCATCTTGCAGGCGACGAAGTTCTGAGGAATACAGGCAGGATAATCAATAAGTGTATTCGCGAGGGAGTCGATTCAGGATATCGGTATGGCGGAGATGAATTTGCGGTTATTCTGATTGATGCTGACTTGAACATAGCGCAAGAGATAGGTGAACGTATAAAAAGGGTTTTCGATGCGGGCACCGGTGTCACCGTGAGCCTCGGCTACGCAAAATATAATATGGGTATGACCGTGAAGGAACTCGTTGAGGAAGCTGATAAAGCGCTTTATAAAGCGAAGCATAAAAGAAACAGCAATAGAAAATAGTTCTGATAATATATATTATGTAAACTTATTAGATGGCATTTCATAAACAGCCCGCAGGATCATTCATAGCACCCTTCCGGTTAAATATGCCTATTCGAAAATACCTGAGATTTGAAATATTTATTGACACAATATCCTGAAAATAGTAATAACCTCAGATCACGATTGCAATTGGAGGGGAAATTTTAATGGGTAGTGTAGTAAAAAAACGCAGAAAAAAAATACGAAAGCATAAGTATCGGAAACAAATGAAAAAAATGAGGCATAAAAATAAATAGGCATCATTTTTTCATATCTTAAATAAAAAAGGCAGCTCTTCCCTAATCCGCTGAACTGCCTTTTCCTTTTTTACTGTAATATATTTGAAAATTTAATTGCGGTGCTTAAACTGATACAACCTTGTTGATTTCAGGTATATTTTGCTTAAGTATCTTTTCTATACCCATCTTTAGGGTCATTTGGGACATAGGGCAACCAGCGCATGATCCCTGCAATCTTACTTTAACTACCCCCTCTTCATCAACATCAATAAGTTCGACATCTCCTCCATCCGCCTGAAGCGAAGGCCTTACTTTTTGTAGTGCATCTTCAACTTTTTTCCTTAACATTATCGCCCTCCAGATTAAAAGTCTTATTTATTATTTATAGGCTGACCTTAACATATTATTTGAACTAATTGAAAAAGAATTCAACTCTCTTGTCCAGAAATTCAGCCAAGCCTCTAGAATCGCCCGGAGACCATTTCATGCTATCTTTCCAGATAGAATCACTCTCCATGCAAAGATACAGGCCTATATCTTCATAGAATTCACTGATCTTTTCTCTCATAAAAGAATACATTTCGATTCTCAATGGTTTGAAATATCGCATTTTTCCGTCTAACCCCGGAATAAATTCATTATAAATAATCTTTGATTCAGGATGGCGGTTCTTAAAAATATCTTTAAATCGAGGCATGAATCTAAGGCAGCCCATACTGACCCATATTATCTTCTTTGGATCGATATACTTATCAAGAAGGTCAAGGGTTCGCGCATATTCTTCCTTCCATCTGTCATGAAAAATTAGCGGATCGAAATGAAATGCAAGCACATATCCCTCTTCTTGGCAAATTCTGGCACATTTTAACCTTTTTGAGATTGAAGGCGCCCCATGCTCCTCTTTTGATGCAATACATCTGCTATTCAAAGACCATGATACTATTATTCTATCCCTGTACTGTGATTTTAAAAGCCCATTAATACAATCCGTCTTTGTTTTGAATTCCAGCACAGCATTCTTCCTTTTTGAAAAATATTTGGGCAGATATCCGGTCCAGTCGGCAATTGGGTCTATTGCGAGACTATCAGTAAACTCTCCTGTTCCTATTCGAAATGTTTTTTCAGGATTGTTATCAATTATCTCACATATCCTTTCAAGATTTTCTTCTATGTTAATAAATAACCTTAATGAAGGCTTGTTGAAATAGGCCTGGAGGATACAGTAGCTACAATTCATAGGACAGTTTGTCCCTACATTTAGTATCTGATACCCACAACATATATATTCTTTGGTTCCCGGGCAGGGTTTTAGGAATTCACCTTTGAATTCGATAAGCCGCAGAGTGCCTTTATCCATTTGGCTCGAGTTGACTGGATACTCCACTCTTTCATCCGGATGCCTTATAATTTCACAATCCTGACCGTCAAATTTTGATAAAATGTTAAAGGTTTGAGCATATCGGTCAGCGCCTTCTTCAATGATGACTCTTTTGATTTTTGAAAGATCCATAATCTACGTCTCTACCAGGGGTCTTTGATAACCCTGATCTTTTCCTTCATTCCCAAAAGAAACTCAATATCCTCAACAAGCTCTTCTCCGTCCCGAAAAAGGATTTCAAGCCTGTAATCAGGTGCTTCAAAATAAGAAAGGAAATCGATTTTTATTTTTCCGGGAAGATTTAATCTCGCGATTCCTTTTTTAAACTGTTTAATTGAATTGCTTAAATTAGGGTATCTGCGAGACCATATGAGCCTTAAAAGCTTTTTAGACTTTTGAGGATTATTTGCCTTTTTATCGTTTAGAATGGCCCCATGCTGTTCTTCACCTAATATATCCCTGATGGACTTTTTTTCAATTTGCGATATATCTATTAAATATTCAGTAAGATAGTATTGATATTTAGAGTTAATTTTTATACTTTCAATTAAGCTGCATAATGCTTCGCGTGATTCTTCATCAAGCGTAAGTAACAATCTGAGTGTCTTTAATGATACTGCTCCATTGGTCAATGCATATTTAATATGATTGTCTAACGTGCCAATTTTCAGAAAGAGATCTAGATCATTGCTATTCCCTATTTTCAATAGAGGCATAAAATCTTTCTTTAATTCGTCCTGTGAAAAATGGGCGGATAATCGGTTAAGAATCATTCCTTTTTCTACATCATTAAAGACTCTGGTCGAAAGATTATCATAGAAATTCAGGAGCAATAGATCTCTTGGGGATCTCCCGGATTCCGAGACATCAATGCAATAAGAGTCCTGTATTCTGAGATGCTTTATGGCCATTAGCCGCCGGTAACCTGCGACTATAATATATTTATTATTGCTATTTTTTGTTATTATTAAGGGATTAATAAGACCTGTCTTTTTGATTGAATCCTTGAGGGCATCTATGCTAAAACCAAAACTCATGCAAAATGGTCCCGGCGTTTCATCAATAAGAGCCGTCCTAATTAAAAGCGGGGTTTCCACCCCGCGAATTTCTCCAGCCTTCATACCCGATTTTCCTTTTCTATTTTTTAACCGTCTTGATCAGATCATCTCCATGTTTCTCCAGATAGAGATCGAGATCCTCTTTCCAATCGGACATAACATTCCACCCCATTTTTTTTAGCATCTTGTTCTCAAGGATGCAATTCAAAGGCCTCCTTGCCTTTTGGATGTAATCTTTCATGCTGCAGGGTTCAATGGATGCCTTAATCTTTAGCTTTTTTAAAACATATTGCGCGCATTCCATGCGGCTGCAATAACCTTCAGAAGTGGCGTGAAAAGTCCCTTTCGCGTCTGTTTTGAGAAGATACTTTATTTGCAGGGCAAGGCGAAATGTCCATGTCGGGCTTCCAAACTGGTCAACCACCACCTGGATTGGTGCCTTATTTCTTCGAACCGCTTTTTCGATAATCTTATTTATAAAGTTATAGCCATTTATGCCATATAACCATGCTGTCCGCATGATGATATAATTGGGTGAATTTTCTCTCACCGCAACCTCACTTTCCATTTTACTCCTCGCATACGCAGATAAAGGATCAACAGAATCATCTTCAAAGTAAGGCTGAGGGACTCCTTTCTGGCCATTAAACACGTAGTCACTTGATATATGTATCAGTCTGCAATTAAATCGTGCAGAACCCTGGGCAAGATTTCGTGGCCCTTCTACGTTAATCTTTCGGACCTTGAAATCTTCTTTTTCACAGGCGTCCACATCGGTAAAGCCAACGCAGTTTATTATGACATCAGGGTGTATTTTTTGCAGGTTTTCGATAACCACATCCCAACTTACTATATCAAGCTCTTTGCTGTCCGGTGCAATTACTTCATACTCGGATTCCAATAATTCTTTACAATCACTTCCGAGCATTCCGCTGCTTCCCAATAATAATATTTTCATGGATAAACAACCCTCTGATCTTATTGCAATTTTATGAATGTCATATTATATCATTTTGATATTAAATATCCAGAAATTTTTTATTATCAGCAGCAGAAAGGATTTTATTCGATATGCCACTCGCATGTTGATTTTTCAGCAAAAATCTTTATAATTGTGTATATAAAACAAACAAGGAGAAACCAGATGCCTATATATGAATTTAAATGCAAAAGATGCGGGAAAACTTTTGAACAGCTTACATTTTCATCAAGTGGCGACACCTCTATAGAATGTCCTCAATGTGGTGGAATGGATGTTTCTAGGCTTTTTTCCTCTTTTTCAAGCGTGGGAGGCTCAGGGAAATTGAGCGGAAGCTCACAAAATACGGGATGCGCATCCAGGAGCCCTTTTTCCTGAGGATAATGTCCCAACAGCCGTGTGCTGTTTGAATGACCGAACATTTTGATTATTAAATATTTATTTTACGAGAAGGGAGTAATAATATTTTGGAAATAATTATCTTTTTGTTAATACTGGCAATCTGGGTCGTTTTGCAGGCATATATTCTTCCCAGGTTCGGGATATCGACCTGAATGAAGAGCAGTTGCCAGTTAGGCGACAGGCATAAGCGTGACATATCGAAGGAAAAAGAGTAGATCATTCATAATTGCTATCTTTTCACTAAACATACCAAATTGACGGAGGAAGGAAAATGGCTAGAGAAACCGAGGTTTCCAATTTCAGACTAAAGGGCAGAGAGATATTATCTTCCTACGCGGCATATACCATTGAGGGCGTTATGTGCGCCCGAGTAAAGAGAGGGTCTGATACCTGGACCATTGAAGAGAGAAACGGCATAGCCAAAGGAACATCTGATGGTGAAAATGAAGCCATTTATATAGATAATAAGAAGGCCATAAGGTCCATTGAGAAGAATATTGCGCCTTTGCTTCCGAAAAAAGTTGTGATCAGGAAGCCTCACGATATAATCGATGCGGTTGAAGAATTTGATCTAAAACTGGTGGAAAAAGCTGGCCCAAACAAGAAGAATTGGGGAGGGAACTCGTGTCTGGCCGCGTCCACCGTCTTTTTTCAAACATTGCTCAATGCCTCCGGTTACAAACCTTGGCAAATTTTTCAAAATAAGAAAAAGAGCGTCTTTTATATGCCTAACATAGCCTTTAATATGGTATGCGGCGGTGAACATGTCCCCGGAACAAAGCAGGATATTCAAGAGATGTTCTTTTTTGCAATGAATGAAAAATCCATCAAGGATGTCTTCTCCGTCGCGATTCGTTTTTTCAAGCAGTTTGAGAAAAACCTTGTCAGGGACGGTCTACCCACAGGGACTGCCAAGGAAAAGGGCTTTGTGTTTCCGGTCAAGGATAACTATGAAGGTCTGCATCGGATAATGGAATGCGCAAAACAACTAGGGCTAAAGGCGTCAGATTACGCTATTGGAACAGACAACGCCTTTTCTGAGATACAAAAGACCGAGAAGCTGAGATCAGAAGGGTTGTATGACATGAGATTTTCTGGGCTTGGCATAAAGACACGTGAAGAACTTATTGATTTTAATGCGACTATCGTCAACAGCGCTCCAAATTTTGTGACCATGGAAGATCCCGGATCAGAGTGCGATATTGAGGCCCATAAAATGATGTATGCTAAATATGGCGGCCGGGTGCAGATTGTCATCGATGATGCCGCTGTCACACAGATGCGTTTTATTATCCCATTTCTTGCATCAGCCGATAAAGAAAAACGAGCCGGAAATTCAGTTTTAATCAAGTTAAATCAAGCCGGCACATTTACGGAGACCTGTCTTGCCACTGAAATCGTCCTGGGACTGGCTGATGTGGGTCGTGTGGAAAGATTTCTCCGGGCGCGAAAAGACATCGCAAGGGTTCTGAGGGATCTCAAGGAAGTCGGTGTAAACAGTCTCGCGGAAGCCATTGAGAATATAAAAAATCTTGGCTCAACAGCTTTCTTTTCCCATAGATCAACAGAAGGATCTTCCGAATTTCTGCCCATACTGCCTCTTATTTACGGATCCGTGAGCAACAGGATATGGTTCAAGGCAGGGGCTCCCAATGGCGAGCGCAATCTCCAGAACTACAATCCCCTTATACGCGCCGAAGAAGAGATGCGTTCAGAAGGAATAAAGACAGTGGTTACTAATTTCAATGGACTCCCAAGTGAGGTTGAAATCCCTGTTACCAGAGAAGTACGATGATGTTCAGTATTTTTATTGTCGAAGGTTTTAAAAAATTCCTTTAACCCGGTAAAATCGCAGTCTTCCTGTCCGGGTGAAAAGTGATCTTCAATCCCATCGGTATCGTGGATATGGATACCGGTCCTATTTGACTCTTTTCATTCTGCTTTCCGGTCGATTCTCAATATTACGAAACTTCTCCGAAGAATGCTCCTCCTTGTTTCCTTTCATGGAAAGAGATATCCGTTTTCTTGCTAAATCAATATCAAGAATCGTTACAGTTACAGGTTGTTGAACTTTTAAGACGTCATGGGGATCTTTAACAAATGTGTCGGCGATCTTGCTGACATGCAGAAGGCCATCCTGGTGAACACCGATATCCACGAAAGCTCCGAAGGCGGTGATATTTGTTACAATTCCCGGAAGCTTCATGCCAGGGATAAGATCCGAAATCGTATTAATCCCTGTCGCAAACTCGAAGGTTCCAAATTTTTCCCGGGGGTCACGTCCCGGCTTTGAAAGCTCTTCAAGTATATCCGTTAGCGTGGGGAAGCCGGTTCTGTCAGTAATATATTTTTTCAATTCAATCATTGACCTCAAGGATCCATTCTGCATCACATCACGCACAGTGCAGTTTAAATCCGAGGCCATTTTTTCAACAATGCCGTAAGATTCTGGGTGGACGGCACTGGCATCGAGTGGATTCTCCGCATTCCGGATTCTCAAGAAGCCCGAGGCCAGCTCAAAGGCTTTAGAGCCAAGCCTCGGCACTTTTTTCAGATCCTCTTTTGATCGTAAAGCTCCGTTTTCATTTCTAAAAAGGATTATATTCCTGGCCAGCTGAGGACCGAGGCCCGAAACATACATGAGAAGTTGTTCGCTTGCAGTATTGATCTCCACTCCTACTGCGTTGACACAGCTTATGACAACATCGTCCAGACTTTTCTTCAATGCCTGCTGGTTGACATCATGCTGATACTGCCCTACTCCGATTGACTTCGGGTCTATTTTTACGATCTCGGCCAGAGGGTCCATTAGGCGCCTTCCGATAGAAACCGCTCCACGAAAACTGACATCAAGTTCGGGGAATTCAGACCTGGCGACTTCAGACGCTGAGTAAACCGATGCTCCGCTCTCGTTGACCATGACTAAGGGCACTTTTCCGGGGAGATCAAGCCCTTCTATAAAAGAGACCGTCTCTCTTCCGCCTGTGCCGTTTCCGACTGCGATTGCCTCAGTTTCATATTCGGTAAAAAGTCTGTATAGTATTTTCCTTGCGGAACTTTTCTCCGCCTCTGATTTGAAAGGATATATGGTATCTACCTTTAGAAGCTTCCCCTGCCTGTCGAGGCACGCAATCTTGCATCCCGTTCGAATTCCCGGATCGATTGCCATGACATTTTTCTCTCCAAGAGGCGCGGCAAGGAGCAACTCCCTCAGATTGTCAGAAAACACCTTGATAGCCTTTTCTTCCGCCTGAACCTTTGTTGCAAGCCTGACCTCGGTTTCCATTGAAAAAGACAACAGCCTTTTATAACAATCCGCTATAGCCTTTCGCATCTCCATTGAACAATTATTGTTGCCCTTTATGAATATCGATTCCAGCAATGATATCGCCTCATCTTCTGATGGTCTCGCCTTTATACTCAAGAATCCTACCTTTTCACCACGCCTCATAGCGAGGACTCTGTGAGATGGGGCAGCCGATATTGGCTCTTCCAGATCAAAATAATCTCGGAATTTAATACCATCTTCTTCTTTTCCCTCTATAATTTTCGATCTGAAAACGCCTTTCGTAAAATAAAGATCTCTCATCTTCTCTCTGGCATTCTGGTCTTCATTTATCCATTCCGCGATAATATCGCGACTACCCGACAACGCCTCTTCAATATTTTCTAACCCCTTACCGGAGTCAATAAAACGACGTGCTTCTTGAGCAGGGTCAGTGCCATTATCCTGCTCAAATATTATCTTTGCGAGAGGTTCCAGTCCTTTCTCCCTTGCGATGGATGCCTTTGTGCGTCTTTTCGGCCTGAATGGAAGGTAAATATCTTCGAGATTCGTAAGAGAATTGGAGTTGATAATCTTACTTTCTATCTCATCGGTCAGTAATTCGCGTTCCTTTAGAGATTTCAAAATGCTGTTCCTTCTTTTATCAAGCTCCTCCAGCTGCGACATTCGATCGCGTATGGTCGTGATTGCAACCTCATCAAGAGTTCCGGTCAGTTCCTTCCGGTATCTGGCAATAAAGGGGACAGTGGCGCCATCGCTTATTAATTTATAAGTCGCGCTTACCTGTTCTTTGTTTATCCTCAGTTCGTCAGCTATTATTTGAATATGTCTGGATTCCATTAATCCTCCTTATCAGGATGGGAATATAGGTTAAGGGGTAAACCATGTCAAGCCGGATGATGCCAAGACTCTCTCGGACAAAGGCCGACGGAAGGATAATAAAATTTTGTTTTTTTATTTATAAATGGCAATATATAGCCATTGCTGTCCAAAATTTCAAAATGAAAACTCATATTGGACAGGCTCCGGCTGTAAAGGTAAAACATCGAATGGATTATCAATCCACTCCTATTAAGATATAATTATGAAAATAAAAAAATTGTTGACACTTCTTTTAAAAGCTGGTTATTATTTATATCGTCACATTTTAATGTTATCATTCTGTATTATTCTTTTCGAAATTAAGTTTCAAGGATTTTTAGGTAATCCTTATTCTACTATAAAAAGAAATCTTTTAATTTTACTAAATTATGACGATTTACAGCAAAGTTTGGCCTATATTTTCCAACATTTTTCGATTAATTCATAATCAAATCAGTCAAAATAAGTTTTAAACAAACTTTCACAGGAGTTAACCAATGTTAAAAATGATCCGTATAGCTCTTACGATCTTCTTCTCATTCTTTCTTTTTGTCATTGTTTCTCATAGTTATGGGGAAGAAGATAAAGGTCGCGCTTATTATGATTTTGGTGTTTTTGCCTATGAGGACGGAGATTACATCGATGCAGAGGTGAACCTGAAAAAGGCATTGGAATTTAATCCTGATAATCCATATTATAAACAATACTTGGGGAAGACCTATCTGAAGATCGAACGCTATGATGAAGCCATGGCTTTACTCAGAAAAGCATTGGAGGAAAACCCAGATATTCCCGGATTAAATTATGACATGGCCTTCCTGTACTACAAGATGGAGAACTATTCCCAAGCTGCCATGCTATTTGAAGAAATCGCCAGTGAAGAGCCTGAGAATATTCTTGCTTATTACCATGGTGGGATAAGTCTTTACAAAATAAAGGAATATCAACGGGCAGCAAATTTTCTTATGAATGCCTCAAAATTAAGCCCCACGATCAAACCAAGTGGTTATTATTATGCTGGTGTGTGTTATATGCATATGGGTGATATTGTCAAGGCCAAAAACCTTTTTATATACGTGAAGGAAAACTCTGATTCGAAATCCCTCAAGGATCACGCATCAATGTGGCTCGAAACCATTAAAAATCGAGAGAAAGAGCAATTACCCTATAATATCTATGTTAAATTGGGATATCAATATGACAGTAATGTTCGTCTTGCTGCCCTGAATGAGGATATATATTCGAATAAGGATGACTATGTTACAGTGGGTTATTTTTCAGGGAGTTACAGATTTATAAACAAACAGGAGTATGTCTTAGGCGCTGGGTACAATCATTTTCAGAATTGGCACAATGATCTGGAACAATATGATCTGATCGGAAGCATCTTTAATATTTACGGACAATATCACACAGGAGCGCTGACATACTCATTGAGCTTCCTTCCTCATTTTTATTGGGTTGATTCTTCCAGATACATGAGGAAACAGCAGTTAAAACCTGAAATATCCTATAAAATTTCCGATGAGCTTCTTTTGAGATTTTCCTACAGTTTTTATTGGAATAATCACCTTAGGGATGATGGTAGGGATGGGCATACCAACGATCCTTCACTTACGCTCTACTACAGTCTGAAAGACAGGCAAGGGTATCTTTTCGCAGGAATAGGCTATGAGGATGAATCTACAACCCACCCTGATCATGATTATGATAAGTGGAATGTAAATGCCGGTTTGTCCCATCAGATCCCATGGGATTTAAATCTTAACATAAGCGGTAAATCTTCTAGTCGAGACTATGACAATGTTAATTCACTCTATAGTGTCAAACGGGAAGATAGAAAATACAATGGTTCCATATCCCTCTCACGGCAAATGTTCTATGATTGGTTGAACATAGTTGGCGAATTTAATTACACAAAAAACAGATCCAATATAAAGGAATTTGAATACAAGAGAAAAATATGGACCCTTTCTTTAACGGCAAGATTCTAAAAAACAGGAGTAAAGAGATGAGAATATCCAAGGGAAAACTTCATTACCTATTTTGTGCATTAGCAATCCTCCTACTTGCAGGCATCTCCTTTGCTGCCACGTTACCTGAAGGGGTGGTTGTTGAAGAGACATTCAAGCCAGGTATCGGTTCTCCTATAGGTCGAGTATCGTTAGTTCAGGGCACGGCAGTGATTATTCATATGGATTCTAAAACAGGCTATCGTGCTAAAAAAGATATTCCTCTGTTTAAAAATGACAGTATTATTACTTTAGAGGGGGGCAGGATTCGGTTTGAACTTTCGGACGAAAGCATCATGACCTTAGCTTCAAATACAAGGGTGATATTGAATAAAAGTGTTTTTCAAAAAGAGAAAGGATACCGTGTCTCATTTCTCAGCATGACTTTGGGGAAGGCCCGCTTCTATGTTCAAAAATTTTTGGAGCTTAAAAATTCTGACTTCAGAGTAAAGACACCCACAGCGGTTATAGGCGCGAGGGGATCTGATTTCATTATCGTGGCAAGTGTGAGTCTCACAGAGGTTACAGCCCTTGAAGATACAGAACTTGAGGTTGTAAGCTTAGCTTTACCAGAAGTAGCTCCTACTGTACTGGTGGATTTTGAAAGGACGTTTGTAGAGGAAGGAGTTCCTCCGACTGAACCTGAAGAGATATCAATTGAAGACGTGGAGGAAATGAAGAAGGATTTTGTAGTGATACCTGAAGAGGTTGGGCCTGAAGCGGATATTGGGGTGGAAGATAAAAAAACGGAAGATTCGGATACGGGTACTCTAGTATCTGAGGAAGAAGTGGTAAATCCGGAAAATATAATTGCATTTGAAGATATCAATGAGTTTGAAATAGCGATCGAGGAAATTACGGAAGGAGCAATCGAACAGAGTATTGTGGAATCGATTGAGGAAGAAATTCTGGAATCCGCAGAAGGTATTTATGAAATAATATCTGAAGTTGATTATTTACCTCCAACCAGTACTGATGAGGGAAATGTAACATTAAGCTGGTAAATTAAAATCTGATTTTCGAAATATCAAAGACCACGTATTCTATACAAACTTAATAATCAGGGGGAAAAACATATGAGGACTAATGCAAAACGACTTTTTTCCCATAAACGGGATTTATTTCTACAATATTTCAAGATTGTGCTTATCATTCCTCTCTTATCTCTATCAGGATGCGGTGGGGGTGGAGGGAGTGGTGACTCAGTGAGTTCATCCGGGAACACGTCTAATTCTTTGTCGAATACAGGCTCAATTATTGTCAATCTCAAAACATTAGAAGCCTCAGCTAAAAATAATTCTATTAAAATTGCATCGAATGAATCACCTCTTCTGCGCTTCGCTAAATCACTTGTCACTCCAAGATTAGCATTAGCGGCCCTTGATTGTGGCGCCACTGGTATTGAAAATATTTCCGCAAATGTCTATGATGAAAATGATACTTTCCTTGTTTCCGGCGGTCCATGGCCATGTTCCGCTCATTCAGGAACGATAAATAATGTTCCCGTAGGAACAAACCTTAAGGCATTGGTTTTGGCTAAAGACGCCAATGGAGAGGTGCTTTACTGGGGAGAAGTAACAGGTCTTACTGTTCAGGCTGGGGTCACAACTGATGCAGGAACGGTAAGCACCCATGATGTAAGCATGAGTGTAAGTGACCTATTAGCCAACGGATTTAGCTACCTGTTTGATGGATCGGGTGGAGAACCATTCAAAGCCAAGACCTATTTTCAGAGTGCAATGATCAAGACTGAAGGTGTTACCTCCAACGATGCGGATACTGCGCGATTCTTTTATGCCCTCACAAGAGTGGGCTCTTTGGTATACAAAATTGAGTCGGATGGAGTTGAAGATGGATTAAATGATATTGGTGATATCTTAGATGCTTTCGGATATAGTCAATCTGAAAGCAGGCTACCCTTAATAGGATTACAGTTACAGGATCCAGCTGCTTTACCTCTTGATTCTCCCAGAGGCCAGGATCTGGTTGATTTTCTATATAATGTGTTTCGTCCAGAAATTATTGGGGCTCTAGGCAATCTCAATGATGTATCAACATCTTTTAATAGGACATGGGAAGAACCTAATCTCTTTGAAATCGTGGAAAGTGATTATGGAGATGTCCTATTTTTTGCAGCAATATTTCGAGGCATTTTGGCCAATATCTACATGCTGAAGGCCTATAATCTTAATTGTGACATTGATGAGACGGATAACAATGATTATACCCTTGAGGAATTTTTTGGTTATCATCCTGATTTTTTAAAACTAATTTCCTCTTATAGCAACTTTTTGACTAACGCAAAAAGTTACTATAAAAGCGGTTTAAATGATGCCTATGATTCAATATTATGGATGGAAGGTGAAACAGATGCCCAGGACAACGACTACATTCATCTTGTCAATTCAACAGCTACAGAAATAGAGGAAGCAAAGCTTACTATTACTGATGCAAAAAATTCTCTGGATGGTCCTACGTTTGTTAATGACCACCAGACTGCGTCACAAGGGTTTACCTTAGATATGAGCATATTTTTTTCCGGTTTGGAATTAAGAAATTATCTGCCGCCAATATCTGGAGATGGAGCCAATGGACTTTTTCCTGATCCAACTTTTGCAGGTATTGTTGGACCGGAAGAAAACCTTAATGAAGATATTGACCCCTCAGATGGAGTACCTGACGGTATCCCTGAAGAGATACCGCCGTTACTTCTGGGAGACTCCTGCATACCTCCGGATGGAAGCACATACGATGTAAACAGCACATATAGGATAGCGTTGCATTTTAATGAGAGAATGGGAAGAGGATGGTCCTATGACTCAGATTTGGGAGTGTGGAACGATGGTTACTGGTACCCAGACGACCGTACTTTCACAATCTTTTTATATAGCCCTCTGACAAGTGGAACCAAGTATACTATCACATTAAATCCTTCATTTCATCCATATGGAGGATTTACTGACGAATGGTCTAATTTTTTAAAGGCAGACACAAAATACTCTTTCACCCAGAAGTAAATAATCGATTTTCTTTTTATCAACAGTTGATAAGGAAAACTTAGGATGGTTTTTCAACATGACCAAATGAAAAAATTCATCAGTACAACAGCCTGCTTGGCAGTGTTGATAACTTTAATTATTGGCTCTGTAATCCTGAAACTGAAGAAGAAAGAATCGCTTCCTGCCTTGCCCATATCAGCGGAAAAACAAAATTCATCTCCAATGGTGATAAGGGGTTTTGATGCAAATAGCTATTATCATGAAAAACTCGTAAGCAGAGTTAGGGCTGATGAATTAAAAATAATTCCCAGGAAATTCTATATCTTCAATATACGACCTTTTAATGAATTCGTCCTAACAAATTCCAGGATAGAGATTTATATCGATCCTGATATCTTAGAGGATAATAATGAAGTTACTTCTTCGAACAATGAATATCTATTGCCTGATCTTTCAGATATTTTCTCATCCAACTCAAAAAACATTGGGATTATAACACAAGGAATTGTAAACGGTCTTATTTTCGAGATATACATTAATGAGAATCTATTTTACGTGGTTAGAGCAAAAGAAGCCCAGGTTGATATTAAGAAAAAACAAGCGGAGCTGGTGGATGTCAGTATAGAAGAAACCTCGGCCCGAAGAATGATTTCAGCCAATTATGTCATTTGGGATGATCAGGAAAAATCCTTTATAATTCCAGGTGAATATCGTGTTGTTTCTGATACTTTGAGAGCGATGGGGAAAGGAATAAAGCTAGATTTTAAGTATGACTTAAATTCCATCCTCTAAGTATTTGAGATTTTTTTCATAAAGTATGTTATATATATTTTGTAAAGAGCAATTTGTTTACCCTCATCTATCCTTTGTTCCGCCTAAAAGAAAATGAGGTTTTATTTATTTCTCATTCCTTCTTGATGCTGAGTTGCATATAAAGACCTGCCAGGACAATAATAGAATGACAGAAGAAATTTACAGGATTATTGGGCGGATCGGGTATGTTACCTATTTCCTTATTATAACCTTTGTGCTATTATATTATAGGTTCCCGTCTAATGAATTTAATAACTATTTCCAAACAAAAATAAACAACTTGTTCCCCTCATATCGGATCTCTACTCTAAAAACGACCGTTTCAATACCATATGGACTGAAAATATATAAGATTGTTGCTTGTCCTGCTAATAATCCGGAAACACCTGTCTTTACTGCGGACCAGATGATAATAATGCCTGTTATTCGTTCGTTTTTTAGAAAGGGTATTGATTTAGACATCAATTGTGAAGCCTATGGTGGAAATATTACTGGAGTTATCCATATTCCGGCAGATTCTTCAATATCTTACCAGGAAACCATGCTCGACATTAGAAATTTAAATCTGCCAGAGCTTCTTCCTTCCAGTGGTAGCATTGAAAATAATATCATTGGCATATTGAACGGGAGTATCACTCTAAAGAGCAATATTAAAGATCCTCTCCAAATATCAGGAGAGGCTAATATTAATATTAAGGATACAGAAATTAGACTGAGAGAACCTGTTTTCGGCCTTGGACACTTTGAATTAAATGCAGTATCCGCTAAAATAATTTTAAGGAACAGAAGAGCCGATGTAAATGATGGGAGATTCAATAGTGACATCATGCGGGGCAGTTTTTCAGGAAACATCCAGTTGAATGATAATCTTCAGGACAGCACGTTGGATCTGAAAGGTTCAATAGAACCATTCGCCGCTTTTTTAAAGGAACTTGAATCTTCAGGGAAGATAACTGGTTCATTGAGGAAATATTTACAAAAAGGGGCCTTATCTTTTACTTTAAAGGGCAGGCTTAATAAATATAAAATTAAAATTTAACAGTCAGGATCTAATAAAAGTTTATTGATCAGATCGTATATTAAACATAAGGCCTTGAAAAACTTTTTTTAATCATTTCCTTCAAATAATTTATTACGGTTTCTTCTCCAATATCCAGGAACCGCTGGAGACCTTTTATAATGTCGAGGATTTATAAAATAGTTATTAATATAATCGCCATTACCCTGATTTCTTATGTTGGTATTGATTCATTATACAGGATTGTAATTTGGCGGCTCAACAATGTTTATATCGATAATATTGCAATAGAGAATGAGCTAGAAACTGGAATAATCAAAAGAAAGCTATCTGCCGATTTTCACGCAATAACGGATAGAAATATTTTCGATACCATAAATGAACTTTCTGAAAAGGAAGTTCAAAAATCTGTTGAAGCACTTGAACCTTCAAAACTGAACATCACTCTTTTGGGTACTGTAGTAGGAAATCCCAAAGACAGGGTGGCGGTTATCGAAGAAAAGGAAAATAGGAAACAGGCTCTTTACAGGGTCGGTGACAGTATTCAGAATAGTGTAATCAAGTCCATACTCAGAGGAAAAATAGTTTTAAGGGTCGGTGATAAAGATGAGGTCTTAGTTATGCCCGAACCCTCATCTTTTTCCTCCACTATTCAGAATCGACAAAATCAGCAGGATCAGCAGAATCGGGTAACTTTCTCCCCTTCTCTGGACCGGACTGTTATGTCCAGACAGCAGGATTTTGAACAATCTTTAGAAGAAATAGATGAACTTTTAAAAGAGATTCGAATAACACCCCATGTAAAAGACGGAGGACAGGATGGTGTAGTCATTACAGGAATAAGGGCCGGATCAATTTTACGAAGGATAGGACTTAGAGACGGAGATATTATCAATTCAGTGAATAATGAATATAACGTCTACGATGATGAAAGCATGCTTTCAGTGATTGATGAGCTAAGGGCAGGCTCTGATATTTCCCTTCAGATTGAAAGGAGGGGCCGGAAAAGGACGTTGAATTACAAACTCAGGTAAAGTTGAAATTTCTAATTTCAAGCGCTTACAAAATGTTTAAAAGCTTTGTGGTAATCATGGTTGATTTTTGGGGCTCTGTAATTTTTTGGTAACGTTCAATAGTGTATGCATGGGGACAATAAAACCGATTTAATATGGCTATCGAAGTATCCCTTGATACCGAGTTTTTCTTTCCAGTATTGTTCCCATTTTTTACGTGAGTATTGTTTCAACAAAATCATCTTTGACAAATTGGTAACGGCTTTATCGCTCCACCCATAAGCAATCTTCTTAAGCCGTCGCCCTAATTCTCGGAACACCCGTTCTAACAAGGATGTTTTTTGAAGCGATTACTCCTGTTTTCAACCATATTTCAATACGTGTAAATAACCGCTCCGAGATATTTTAAAGATAGGACGCTCCATGTTGATAAGAGTTAATGTCAAATGTTGTGTATGAGGAGATCAGGCAGCGTTCCTCATTTCCTCAATACCATTAACGAATTTTACACCTCTAATGACTTTCTCCAGCTTTCTGTAGCCATAGAGGCGTTGCCATCTTTTCTGAGCGCATTCACAAAGTTTAAAAGCCATGGTCAAGACAGTCTTTGAAGAAAAGCAGCTTCTTACTTTAGCTGTCCTTAACCTGACAGTTGAAAACGTTGATTCTATAGGGTTTGTAGTTCGTATATGTCTCCAGTGTTCAGCTGGAAAATCATAAAAGCTTAACAATACTTCACGGTCTTTTTGCAGGCATTTAACGGCCTGGGGATACTTTGCTTCGTATATGGTTATAAATTCATCAAAATGCCTCTGGGCTTCTGCTTTATCGGAAGCCTGCCAAATTTGATGGAGTTTTTCTTAGCCTTTGTCTGTATGCTCTTTGGCAACTTATTCAATACATTGGCGGTCTTATGCACCCAGCATCTTTGCCAGCGGGTATTCTCATAAACCTTAGCGCGGGCTTTCCAAAAGCCCAGTGAGCCGTCTCCAATAGCCAATTTGGGAGCCACTTTAAGTCCTCGATGCTTTAGATCAATCAAGATCTCAGACCAGGACAGCTCACTCTCGCGGTATCCGCTGTGAAGGGCAATTAATTCCTTTTTGCCGCCTTCTGTGGCCCCAATGATAACCAGAAGGCACTGTCTTTCTTCCATGCGTACATTGCAGTAGATGCCGTCAGCCCAGATATATGCATATCGTTTATGAGACAGATCCCGCTTCTGCCATTGTTCCAGATCATCTTGCCAGATGTCTCTCATACGGCTGATAGTTGATGCGGATAACAAAATAAATTCTATTTGCTGTCCAATAAGCAAAGATTTTGTAATCATTATAGCTGCGATCCATCGCAACTATAGAACCGGCAGCTAATGAAACTTTCCGTGCAATAGTAGCGTCGTGTTTTCCGCCATTTGAGATATAGGCATAAGTAGGTAAATAGCCATCATGATCCAGGAGAAGATGTAATTTAATAGCTCCTTTTGTCCTTCGGAATTTGGCCCATGGGAAAGAGAGACAAACAAAGTGAAATAGTGGAGCTATCCAGGGATAGAAGTTTATTCTTGAAACGAAATTTGTGTTTTGGAGGTGCGGCTGTTCTACAGGTAGAAAGGGTATCATAAAAGAGATCACGGTACATCTTCCACGGCCTATGAGCATTAGCATAATATAAGGTGGACTTGTTGGGGGCATCTTTCATTCCTAAATGACGGAGCTTCCCCATACAACAGGATAATCCACCGCAAATTTCTCTAAGGCTTTTGGCTTGTGCTAATTGGCAAAATAACATGGCTACAAAATGATCCCAGGAATTGAATCCTTTAGAATAACGTTCCGCTTTATGTTTTATAACTAATCGGTAAAATTGTTTTCGATTAAATACAGCTATCAGTTGACTGAACAGGCTTGAGCATCGTACCATAATGTCGTCCTCCTCCTTTAATTGGGATTTCGCTTTGTTGTGCTGACATTACGATCTCCCATGAGGAGGACATTTTCAAGGCCTATTGACTTATTTTTCTAAAATCCGTTTTTGGACAAGAGTGAATCAGGATATAATAATAGATCAGGATCAATGAAATGGGACGGCCCGCTAATCTGGGAAAAAGAGTCATGGCGCATAAGAAAACCGCGATTATTCCAAGGGCTGAACTATGGCTTGGTTCAGATATTTTCAGAGAATTTGGTTTGGAGGATGACATTGAATCGCATGTTAAGGTGAGGAAGACGCTAGGAATGGACCTGCTATTCGTGCCGGTTTCAAAGCAGGATCGAACGGCCCAAACACAGGGATATCGTTATTTTGGTCTTGAAGAATTAAAGAAAGCATTGGAAATCAGCGAGGTGCCGGTGGGTGTTGTTATTGATGGTCCTTTTCAGGGTCTCACGGAAAAGAAGGGATTAATGAATGTGTTCTCCGGATGGATCAAAAACCGGGATTCAATCGAGAAGGACTTAATGAGGGAAACGAACCGGTCAATCTCACTCATTAGGGATTCCCTTGAGATCAAACCTCATATTGTTGTTATAGCCGATGATATCGCGTATGAAAAAGGTCCTTATCTAAACCATGAAGACATGGAAAGACTATTCGAACCTTTTTATATCAGAGCGGTTGATCTTATTCACGCTTTCGGGGCCTACGCCTTATATCATTCATGCGGGAATCTCACAAAGATCATTCCTGATATTATATCATACGGTTTTGACGGGCTTGCCGCCTGTCAGGGCAATCCTATGGATATTCTGGCCATTAAAAAAGAATACGGTTCCAGGCTTACACTTCTCACGGGTATTGACGCAGAGTTGCTCCAGGCTGAATTGATTGATGAAGAAATGAAAGAGCATTTTATAAAAAAAATAAGCCTTCTTGCTTCCAAAGGCGGATTTATCCTCGGTTCATCATGCGGGTTATACTCTAAGAAATTTTTAGACCAATTGTCAGTTCTGTATAAGATCTCAGAGAGAACTGATTTTAAATCTTTGTAGCAGCCTGTCGGCCAAAGTTCGACAGGCTGCTAGGTAATTTTATTATCTAAAAGTCGGATGATATACTTCTACAATAATAGAGAATGGTTGCTTTTCCTCCACATTATTATCAATGCTGACACCGTTTACACCTTCGGTAATTGATATGATATTTCTCAAAGGAAAACTTTTCATGAGTTCGCTATCCATTATGAGTATGCTAAAAATGTCGTCGCCCACTTTAACGAGGTTGGCATCTTTGATTTCAGATGAGTTGTCATAGTTTATGCCGATAGTCTGCTCCTCGTATTTTTTGAGTAACTCCTTGATTTTCGTCTTTGGTTTTAATACGTCTATTATATTATCCACCCTCTTTTGAAGCTCCTTTTTTTCCTCCTCCTTCTGTTTCCTCAGGGCCTCAGCCCTTGCTTCCTCTTCTTCTTGCTGTCTTCTGAGGGCCTCGGCCTTTGCTTCCTCTTCCTCTTGCTTTCTCACGGCCTCGGCCTTTGCTTCCTCTTCCTCTTGCTTTCTCACGGCCTCGGCCTTTGCTTCCTCTTCCTCTTGCTGCCTTCTGAGGGCCTTGGCCTTTGCTTCCTCTTCCTCTTGCTGCCTTCTGAGGGCCTCGGCCTTTGCTTCCTCTTCCTCTTGCTGCCTTCTGAGGGCCTTGGCCTTTGCTTCCTCTTCTTTCTGCTTTCTCATGGCCTCGGCCCTTGCTTCTTTCAGTTTCTGCTTTGTTAGAGCTTCAATCCTCGCTTCTTCCTCCTCTTTCTGCTTTCTCAATGTTTCGGCCTTTGCTTCCTCTTCTTCTTTCATTTTCAAAA
>JAFGDF010000356.1 GCA_016932235.1 Deltaproteobacteria bacterium
AGGACTGAGGCGTATGAGCAATACGCCGCAGGGACGAGCGATCGAAGGCAACACCGCAGATGACATTTTGATGGTGGATCAGGGTTTTAGCTTCTCCTTGACACACAGTTCTAATCCCCGTATGATCCGGCATTGGAAAAATAATGTTTTATCTTATTAAAGTCTATTTATCATCACAGAATATAAGAGTGGATACATGATTAAACGTGCTGGTGGGGTCCTCTTTGCTTGCTTCCTGACGATCTTCATTCATTATTTTATCCGGTACAGTTACGGGGCTTTGCTTCCCGAAATGCTGCCGGTATTCCAAATCACCAAGGCGGAAGCCGGCGTCATCTATTCATCATATTTTATTGCATATACCATATTGGCGCCAATAATGGGTGCCCTGTCGGACAGGTTTAATATACGGGTCATACTCACGGTCTTCACGCTTTTTATGGCGCTGGGGGCCTACCTGATGTCGCTGGCATCATCGCTGCTGGAAGCCAGCTTCTTTTTTGCTATTACCGGAATTGGTTGTTCGGCATGCTGGGCTCCGGTTATGGCTCTTGCTCAGAGATGGATAAGCATGAAACGCAAGGGAATGGCTTTGTCTTTTATTGATGCAGGCAGCTCTCTTGGCGTAATGGCCAGCGGGGCCGTGGTACCGCTGATAGCAATGACCTTTGACTGGAGGACCGGATGGGTCAGTCTTGGGATATTTGGTCTGGTTATCGCCATCCTCAACTTTCTCCTGGTTAGAGACAATACCACCCCTGAAACAATCAGGAGACGGAAGCAGAAGCCAAAAGGAATATTTGCAATAGACAGTTACAGGCAATGCCTGGTTGACAGAAGGTTCTGGTTAATCGGGATTGCCTATCTTTTCACCGGTTTTTCCATCATGATACCCTTCACTTTTATAAGCACTTACACGGTTCAGGAGCTTTCATTCCCTTATGAGTCGGGGGCCCTTTTGATTACTATGATCGGATTTGGTGGTATGATAGGGAAACTGGTAATGGGTCCTCTCTCAGACAAGATCGGCAGGATATGGGTCCTCATCATTTCTTCCGCATTCATCGGAGCTGGAAGCCTTGGGGTGACGGTCGGCCGGGGCGAAGCTATAATGATGGCAGTAACCTGTGTATTTGGTTTTGGCTATGGCGCTGTCTGGTCGATGTATGCGGCGTGCGCTTCAGATTACTTCGAGCAGGATTCTTCCGGTGGCATCATAGGCTTATGGACAGTCCTGCTGGGCATAGGGTTAATAATATCGCCGATTATATCGGGCTGGATAGCGGATATCACCGGCACGCTTTATTGGTCATTTTTCCTGGCCGCTGCAGGTGGATTATTCTCCATATTGATACTTATTCCCATGTTCAAGGAGCCCTTATACACAGCGTTACCTTGATTCCTGTAGGATAGTATTTAACTTAGAAGCATATAAATCCCAGATCCAACAACAACTGCGGAAAGGATGATTGAAATATGAATACTGTTAAATATTATTTTCCAGGTATAATATTAATCCTGCTGGCAATATTAATTGTAGCGATGCCTGAAATTATCGTGGCTTTTGTGGCATCCATTATTATTATGGCGGGTATAGGTGCGTTATTCATCGGACACAGAATCAGGAAATCAGAAACTGAATTTCGGCATACCGGCGAATGGTTTTCCGATGAAAACTCATCTGGACCCGCGTTTGCCCGGAGACCGCTATTCAAGGATTGGAATAGATGGTTATAACAATCTTTTTTTCCTGAAAAACGGAATGACACACAAAAGCAGGTTCTTAAGGGATATGCTGCCTTCAGGTATTCGCAACAGACGGGAAACTGTGTTCGGTGTAACCCCCGGGCCAAACGTCAGGACAAGTCTTCCTGAGATCAGGATATCAAGTTCAATATCCAGGATTTTCAGTAATGACAGGAAGGCGTTTGAATGTGTGCGCAAGATTCCCAATGATCGCAATGCCGCTATTGCGGTCCCGGGATCCGGAAATACCAGGAAGATAACCTTGCCATCTCCCTGAATCGCGAATGTATATCTTTTGAGCCTTACGACAAGATCTGAAAATACGTCAATCGGCAGTTGCATAAGCCGTTTCAGGCTCCAGTGTTCCGGGCGCGGATTTTAAGAATACCGTTTAGTATCCATTTGGCATGGGTGGCATCCGGTCCTGTTCCGCTTGGAACCATGATTTCAAAATTCTCAAGCTCGTATGTGATTTCTGCATGTTGGCCTGTCAGCCTTTCATACAGGGCTACAGCTAAATCAGGCCACGTATCATACTTTTTTGGTCTTACTGTTTCAGGCATCTGAATGCTCCTCTCCGGCTGTCGGACTTCGTTCGAAAGCCTGCTAAACAGTTTTAGGGAATTTTTTTATAAAGATGAACTGAAACTGACGATTTGTCAAGATCAAAGATTTGCCCAAATCCACCATCAAATATAAGACGATATACTAATAGTGCTGGATTTTGGCAGAACCCTGGCCACCAGCGAGGTGCCAGATGCCATGCGCCAAGGAGCGACGACTGAGACGTATAAGTAATACGCCGCAAGCTTGTCGAGAGCCTCCAGGTCGAACGAGAGGAGCGATCACAGGCAACGCAGCCCTTCGACTTCGCTCAGGGCCATGAGCCTGTCGAATGGCAGATGGCGCCTTGGTGGTAGCCAGGGTTTACCCACCAATCCCTCTTACCATGCTTGTCAGCAATGTGAACTGCCAGTCTGTCCATTTCCTGATGACTTTTTATATATTTGGATTGACAAAACAGAAGATTTTATTCTAATTTTCAGCATATCAAATCTAAAAAAGAAAGAAGGTGATTACTATTAATACCATCAAATATCCGCATCTTTTTTCACCCATTGTCCTGGGTAACACTTTATTTCGCAACCGAATGTTTGCGTCACCGACCGGTTATCAAAGTCTTAACGGAGACGGTTATTTAAACGACGGCGCTACGGCTTACTATCAGAGGAAAGCCATGGGAGGAGTCGCCAGCGTGGCCACATTTGAAGGTGTTGTGGACGGAGAGTTCGGAAAGGGTGGAGCCCTCCATATCTGTCTGGATACCCCAAACATTGATCGGGGTCTTTCCAGGATCGCCCATGGAATCAAGATTTACGGCGCTGTCGCCTCCCTGGAACTTCAGCATACTGGCATGTTTGCGAACCGTGATCTTTCATTCTTTGGAGCCTCATCAAAAGGAATTGCCTATGGACCCGTGGAATTTGAACTTGACGGAAGAATGATCCGTCCCATGGATGAGGAAATAATTGAGCGAACCATCAGGAAATTCGCCGCAGGAGCGGCACTTGCTAAAAGAGTCGGTTTCGGCATGGTCACTATTCATGGCGGTCACGGATGGCTTCTTCATCAATTTTTATCCCCCATAACAAATACCAGAAAAGACAAATGGGGTGGTCCAGCTATTGAAAACCGCGCCCGCCTCGCAGTAGCGGTATGTGATGCCATACGCAAGGAAGTAGGTCCCGGATTCCCCATCGAAATACGCATAAGCGGTTCGGAATGCTATGATGGGGGCTATGATCTGGATGAAGGGATTGCTATTGCGAAACAGCTGGATGGCCACGTGGATCTGATCCATGTGTCCGCCGGTAATCATGAGGTGGAAGAAGTATTTGCCGTTACCCATCCGAGTATGTTCCTTGAAGACGGATGTAATGTCAAATACGCTGCTGAGATTAAGAAGCATGTGAAAACATCTGTCGCAACCGTCGGAGCTTTAAGCGACCCGGAATTGATGGAAGATATCATTGCTTCAAATAAGGCCGACGTGGTGGAGATGGCGCGTCAGCTCTTTGCGGATCCGGATTTTCCGATTAAAGTACGCACCGGCAATGAATCAAAGGCCAGAAGATGCATGCGCTGTCTTTCCTGTTTTTCAAGCCAGATGATGTACGGGCAACCTTACTGTGCAATCAATCCCGAGGCCGGCCGTGACCTGGAGGTTAAACATACCGTTCCCGTGGCCGTTAAAAAGAAAGTCCTGGTAGTCGGCGGTGGTGTAGGCGGGATGCAGGCTGCTCTTACCTGTAAAGACAGGGGACATGAGGTAATCATCTGCGAAAAGAGCTATCGCCTGGGAGGAGTTCTTCGCTGCGAGGAAAAAGTTTCTTTTAAGAAAAACCTGGATTATTACCTCAACCAGCAAGCCGAAGCAATCGGGGATTCCGATATAGATCTGAGGCTTAACACTGAGGTGACGCCTGAATATGCACAGGAAATTAGCGCCGATGTTATTATCGCGGCTCTCGGATCACGTCCTCTAAAGCCTCCAATCCCGGGCATCGACGGCACAAATATCATGCCCGCTCAGGAAGCTTACACCGCTATTGATAAAATCGGCGAAAATGTGATCATTATCGGGGCGGGACTGGCTGGCGTTGAACTGGGTTTACACCTGATAAGCAAGGGCAGGAAAGTCAGGATCGTGGAAATGACGGACCATATTAATGATGGCGGGAATTTTTTGCATGTTCTGGGTCTAAAGCCGGAAATAAAAAAACAAGGTCTGGAAATTGAATTCAATACAAAGGCTAAAGATATCAAGAAAGATCAACTTGTATGTGAATCTTCAGATGGTGAAAAAATATTTAAGGCGGATACCATAGTTTACGCGGCAGGTCAGAACCCTTTGCGTGAGGAGGCCATAGCACTTAGCTTTTGCGCTCCTGAATTCTATCAAATCGGTGACTGCGTTTCTCCGAGAAACATCACCAGCGCTACCACCGAGGCCTATATGATCGCAAGAAACATAGGGCGTCTCTGAGGATGAATGGAAAATGGGAAAAGATGAAAGACAGATCGTATGCTGGGCTTCGCCCGGCTGCAAGATGTACTGTGGACTCATCGCAGAGCGCGAGGACGGAAAGCTCATCCGGCTGCGGCCCAATCCGGACTATCC
>JAFGDF010000357.1 GCA_016932235.1 Deltaproteobacteria bacterium
AGGACTGAGGCGTATGAGCAATACGCCGCAGGGACGAGCGATCGAAGGCAACACCGCAGATGACATTTTGATGGTGGATCAGGGTTTCTGCAACGCACTGATCCGGCAACTCGTATTCCTGGCGTAACCGGTCATGATTTCTGATAAAAAGGGAGATCCCAACAGATGATTGAAGAAATGAGTGGAGACTTTCTGCAGTGGCTGCGTGGTTTCTATTATGTATCCAAAAGAGGGAGCGTTACCAGGGCCGCGCTTGATATGAGAAGGAATCAGGCCACTGTGAGTCATCAGATAAAATGTCTCGAAAATGAGCTCGGGGTTATCCTGTTTGACCGTTCCAGCGGTGATATGCAACTTACTCATGAAGGCAGATTACTCTTAAATAAAGTGATCCCTGTCTTTGAGATAATCAAGGAAATGAAAAGCGAGCTGAGCGAAGGAAATCTACAGTATACAGGAATAATATCCATTGTATCCACCCACGCGCTCATCAGATATTTCCTGCCCCCTTTCATAAAAGATTTCAGAAAAAACTCACCTGGAGTGCACTTTATTCTCGAAGGGGGAACTACGGGCAATGTGATGGAAAGAATCGAGTCAGCGGAAGCCGACTTCGGAATTATCAATATCGATGATCCCAATGACGAAATAGTCTGCCGGGCATTATTTGAAACAGGGATGAGCCTTATCGTCCCTAAAAACACCACGTTTTCTTTTGGAAAAAATCCAACTTTAAAAGAGATATCCCGGGCCCCTTTTATTATATTTCCCGGCTCAAGCCACGTTACCCCCATGATTCTGAAAAAGTTCGAGGAAAACAGCCTGCATCTGAATGTCGTGTTAACCCTCAACAACTTCCAGGCAATAAAAGAATATGTCGCCTTTGGATTGGGCGTTTCTATTCTGGATGAGAATATGGTCGTCATGGAAGACAAGAAAACACTTGATGTTTTTCCTTTAAACCATATTTTTGAGAAAAGAAGATACAGTCTGATACTCCGAAAAGGGAAATACCTTTCACCTGCGGCTAAAGCCTTTATCCGTTTCATTCAACCCGGCCATGAATTTGATTGAAAATACAGAATACTATTTGTAAGCTCGGCATTGGCCCGGGCTGAAGGCCCCCTACCCACAAAAATATTATGATCTTGATACAATTTCCTAACGGGACAAAGATTATTACAATTATGTAATTAAAAACATTTTTTTTCACATTTTTGTTATTCTAGATCTTGCTACAACCCACCTAGTTTAAATTAACTTTCCGATATTATTGGCTTTTTTAATATTAAACCTTTTGGCACGCCAATTGCTTTTTACCTAAACATATTTATTGAACGATTATTCAATGACCTTTTATATGGTAAAAGAGAAATATTAAATGCAATCGCAGCTTAAAACAGAACCGATGTCCCACATCGATCATTTTGGGATCGAGAGAGAAAACCTTCTCAAGAAAATTGGCCGCCTTAGCGCTTGTGATTTTTTACAGAAAGGGACGGTTCTGATTGATGAATATTTTAAAAACAGTTACGCCCAGAGCGGTGTGGGACTTGAAATGGATATCAGACGTAATCCATTCGCATTTGTAGCCTTGGGTGGTTACGGTCGAGCAGAGCAATGCGTCCATTCTGATATCGATATTCTTTTCCTTTTTGAGAAAAAGGTGCCCGCAGAAGCAGAGGCCCTTGTAAGGGAAATAATATATCCATTCTGGGATGTTAAGATTGAAGTCGGTCATTCAACACGATCGATAAAAGAATGCGTGGACATGGCTAAAAATGATTATGAAATCCTCACATCCCTCCTTGACGGGCGATATATTTGCGGCATATCACCACTTTACAACAGGCTGATGGAACGTCTGCGCATCAAATTCATCAATTCGAAAAGAGATAAGATCATAAGCTGGCTAAAGGAGAAAAACCATATCCGGCATATACGTTTTGGTGATTCTTCCTACCTTTTGGAACCCAACCTGAAAGAAGGCCAGGGGGGATTGCGTGACTATCATACCATGCTATGGATAGCAAAAATCATTTATGACATAAAACAACCGCGTGATCTGGAATATTTTGGCTGCCTGTCCTGTGACGAATATCAGATATTGATAAAGTCCCTTGAATACATTTGGAACGTTCGCAACAGATTGCATCTTCTCATGAATAGAAAATACGACCAATTACCTCTTGAGAATCAGGCTGCATTAGCGGAATCGATGGAAGTAATGGGACCTAGCGGACATCTTCCGGTTGAAAAAATGATGGGTGAACTTCATGTCAATATGGAAACAATTAAGCAATGTTACGAAATGTTTATCTATGGAATCGATCAAAAAAGATATGGGAAACGAAAATCCAAGGATTCGATAGAATCAGTAGTAAAAGGCCTTGAACTTCAGAACGGCACGATTCACTTTACATCACCTGAGGTGATCCTGAAAGATCCGGAACTCCTTGTAAAGATATTTCTGGAATCTTCCGAACAGAAAGTCCCCCTTAGCGTTGAAGCTCGCCGATTGGTAAAAGATTTCGGATATCTAATCAGTCGGAATAATTTCAGGAGTTCAAAAAGTGTAGTCAATATATTTGAAAAAATAATGTCCAGGCCTGATGGAAAGGTCGATCCCCTCGATACTATGTTCGAGACAGGATTCCTTACTGAATTTATTCCTGAATTTAAGGAAGTGGTTGATCGTATTCAATTCGATCAATATCATCTTTACCCTGTAGCACGTCATTTGCTGCTGACCTTACACCAAGTCAAAATTATTGGGATGGACAAGTCTTCCGGAAATTACGCTCTCGGTCACCGGGTATATCAGGAGATTCGCAATAAAAAAGCCCTTTTTTGGGCCGCGCTGCTGCATGATATCGGCAAAGCTGATCCCGAAAAAGGTCATTCGGAACGTGGGGCTGTTATAACCGAAAAGATCCTGAGGGAAAAAGCATTGCCGGAAGATAATATTGACACGGCCGTCTTCCTTGTCAGGGAACATCTCCTATTGTTTCAAAATGCGACCGGACGGGATATAAACGATGAAGAGACCGCACTGAATGTGGCCCGCAGGGTCATAAAAATAGAGCGTTTGAAGATGCTTTATATCCTGAGTATGGCGGATGCAATAGCCACTGGACCAAAGGCATGGAACGAATGGAATGGATCCCTTCTGACAAGCCTGTTTTTAAAAACACTGAACGTGATGAAAAAAGGTGAGCTTGTAACAAACAGGGCCATTCGCACGATAGAACAAAAAAAGGATTTCATTCTCACATCCGTGCATAATCAGACGGACCGCCTCTTATATCAGAAACTGATGCCCTTCATGTCTCCCAGATACCTTCTGTACACTCCGTCCTGTGAAATACCCCTTCATATTGACCTGTACCGGAAACTGGAAAAACGCGATTTCATATGGAATATCCAATCATCAAGAAAGAGTAATACGAGAACAGTGACTATCTGCGCCAAGGATCGCCCTGGTCTTCTTTCCAAAATAGCCGGCACCTTTACCCTGAACAATATAAATATTCTTGATGTGCGAATTTTTACCTGGCGAAACAACATTGCCCTTGACATCTTCGAGGTAGGTGCCCCGCCCGACCGGCTTTTTGAGAATGAACGATGGGATAAGACAAAGGATCTTCTGGAGGCCTCTCTTGATGGGACTGTGGACCTGGGTCTTGAGCTGCGAAAAAAGCAGGACGGCTTTCGCTCGATGAGACCTTTATCAAAAGCCCGCCCACAAAAATTAGTCATAGATAATGCGAGTTCAAGTTTTTTTACGATTGTGGAAGTAACAGCGTGGGATTACCCTGGTCTGCTTTTTCGAATCACTGACGCTCTTTTCCGGTGTCAGCTTGATATATGGGTGGCTAAGATAGCCACAAAAGTCGATCAGGTGCTTGATGTTTTTTATGTTCGAAGCTTTGACGGCGAAAAGATGGACCGGCCTGAACAGGAAGATGCCATCCGGCAGGCCGTAGAAACCGTATTTATATAAGGAGGAAAATCAAAATGAGATTAAGGCGTTTAATTATTCCTATCGGATTAGTACTTTTACCAGTCAGTTCGGCTTATGCCGCGAATGAATTAAACAGCGGGGATACCGCGTGGATTATAATATCCACGGCCCTGGTCATGATAATGACTCCGGCAGGGCTTGCATTATTTTACGGAGGAATGTCCAGGTACAAAAACCTGCTCAACACATGCGCAATGACCTTCGCCGCATATTGCCTGGCCAGCATTGTCTGGGTAGTCTGGGGATACAGCCTTTCCTTTGGCACGGATACCATGGGTATTATTGGCGGCTTTGAGCACTTCTTATTCTCCGGAATATCTGTTGACAGCGTATCTGGAAGCATTCCCACGACGGTTTTTGCGCTGTTTCAGATGACTTTTGCGTGTATTACGGTCGCGCTTGTCATTGGTTCCGCGGTTGACAGGATAAGATTCTCTTCATGGATTATCTTCACGATACTTTGGGTAACCGTAGTATATTCTCCGGTATGCCACTGGGCATGGGGCGGCGGCTGGATGTCCAGAGTTGGAGCCCTTGACTTTGCAGGCGGTACGGTCGTGCATATCAATGCCGGTATTGCCGGGCTCATACTCTGCCTAGTATTGGGCAAACGTATCGGATACGGCAAAGAAGCAATGTTCCCTTCAAGTGTCACATTGACCTCTCTTGGTGCCGCGCTCCTGTGGTTCGGCTGGTTCGGGTTTAATGCAGGGAGCGAGCTCGCCGCTGACGGGCTGGCGGGTTCGGCTTTTCTCGTTACAAACACTTCGGCAGCCACAGCCGCTATGGCTTGGATGTTCATGGAATGGAAAATGGACGCTAAACCTTCCATGCTCGGCATTGCCTCGGGCGCGGTAGCAGGACTTGTGGCGATCACACCCGCGGCTGGCTTTGTCAATCTGGGAGCGTCTCTCATTATCGGTCTGGGCGCGGGACTATTAGGATACCTTTTTGTAGCCAAGCTAAAACATAAGCTGGGGTATGACGACTCTCTGGATGCCTTTGGTGTGCACGGCGTGTGCGGTATCTGGGGAGCGCTGGCAACCGGCCTTTTCGCAAATCCTGCCGTTAATGAGGCCGGGAAAGGACTCTTTTACGGCAACCCGAAACAATTATGGATACAACTTGTCTCCATTTTAGGCACCGCCATCTTTTCAGCCGTTGCCACGCTGATAGTCATCGGGATCACGCGCCTGATAACCGGAAATATCAGGATCGATAAGGACAGTGAAATAGAAGGGCTGGACAGTGCCTTCCATGGTGAAAGAGGTTTTGACATACAGATCTAAATCAACAACAGTTTGTCATCATGCGACCCTGGTTCTGGTCCTGGGCATGCTTGATGGCTCGTCATCCTGCGGCTTGACCGCAGGATCCAGGATTTATAAGGAGGAAGTTATGAAAAAAATTGATGCGATTATAAAACCATTCAAGCTCGATGATGTCAAAGAGGCTTTAAATGAAATAGGCATAAAAGGTATGACCATTTCCGAGGTCAAAGGTTACGGCCGGCAGAAAGGGCATAAAGAGATCTATCGTGGCGCGGAGTATCAGGTTGACTTCATACCAAAGATCAAGATCGAGATTGTCATAGACGCGGATATGGTCGAAAAAGTGATCGATGTCATTAAAACATCGGCCCATACCGGCAAGCTGGGAGACGGTAAAATCTTCGTTACTTCAGTGGAGCAGGCAGTCCGCGTAAGAACCGGGGAAACAGGGAGCGACGCGATCTAATATTTACCTCTGAAGCAAAGGACTCCACGGCTTTTTGTGGAGTCCTTTGCCGAAATTTATCTCAACAACCGCCATCCGTCATTCCCCGGCTCGACCGGGGAATCCAGAATAAGAGAAAAAAGCTATTAAGTTCAGACTTTCTCATTGTATGGGAGCGAATAAATTGTTTACCATCTTTTGTTCTTTCTTTTGTCGATTCAAGCATGCATATTAATCCAGAAAAAGTCATTCCGAGTCCA
>JAFGDF010000058.1 GCA_016932235.1 Deltaproteobacteria bacterium
TCGATCCTTTCAGCCATCTCGTCCCTCCGGGCCTTGATATATTCAAGTTCTTTTGCCGTGTGGGCGCCGAAACCGGCGGCAAAGGCGTCTCTGCTGGCGAGGGGGCTGGGGATCCTCCTTCGCATCTCATACATCTCGTGTAGAATCCCGCGGGCCTGCTCTTCATAGGACTGCATCTCCGCCAGCTTTTCCTCATCATACCTGATCTTGCCTGGAAATTTGGCTTCAGACAGCTCAATAAATTCCTTTAGCTGATCCGTAACATGCCTGAGATTTTTTTCATCCTCTTTGAACCCCACATCAAGATAGTAGGAGAAGCGGTCCTTTGTATGGGTGTGTGAAAGGAAGATCGCGGCCAGGCACATTACTGTACAGGAATGGGGATCACAGATGGAGATATCTTCCAGGGGAACAGCGCCGCATTCCATCATGGCAAAGGGCATTGATGTCATATCACAGGCATTATCCACAGGCAGCCCCCTTTCGCGGGCCAGGGCAAGATACTTGTCCGGTTCAGTCGCGCCTATGGCCACTCCGACATTTCCCATGGGGGCAAAACCCATGGCCTTTGCCAGGGGACCGGCCATAAATCCTCCCCCGGCATCGGAAAAGGGCCTCCCTTCTTTCCAGGCGTCAAGCTGTTCCCGGGTCTCTTCAAGTTGTATCTCATATCTGATCTTGTTTGATTTCAACTTAGTGGGGTCGGGGTTCTCCTCGATTTTTTTTATCCTTTTCTGGAGCGTTAAGATCCTGGCTTCATAGTGGTTCATTCCGTCCCTCCAACAGGCATATATTTTAATAAAAAAAGCTGATTAGGATCATGCGAGCATCTCTATAAACGCGCCGATCCGTGTCCTTATCTGTCCGGCATTAGCAAAATTATAGGCCCTGTCAACGCTCATATAGGGGATCCCCGCGTCCTGGAGCCTTTGTCTGAGAAAACATATGCGGTAACTCTGGGGATGACACCAGGTCAGGGGTAATCCGAGGACACCGTCAATGGAATAGTCCTTAACATTTTCTATTATCTGCTCGACCTGCCTGTCCCAGTGGGCCATCCTCGGGGCGCCGGCCCGTCCGAGATACCTTCTTGCCAGGGCATAGGCAGGGTCGGAAAGAGATGTGTTGACCTGTGTATTAAAATACCTGCTTCCCGTATCCATGTCATCCATGGCCACGATACAGTTTTCTTCAATAAGATCCATATAGGCAGGCTCATCCAGCATCTCGCTTGATACCAGCAGCCTGGGGCTGAAATTGCCGAGGTCTGTTTCCCTTTCCCCCAGATAAGGCAGCAGGGCCTCCAGTTCCCTGTTGAACTCCTCCTTGGGCATGACACCTGCGGTTGTTGTTATTCCAAGGGCCTCGGCCCCGGACAGGGGAGGTATATCTTTTTTCCTCAAGTCGTACATCATGGTCAGGAGATCACGCATTTTGTTATAGGTCTCTATGCTCGATAGAAGAGAATCATCCGTAATCTTTTTTCCCCCGAAATCCTCAACAACCTTTATCAGGTCCCGAATCTCCTCCGTAAAAAAACGGTGATTAAGGCCGGAATCCACAAAAGGGACATGCATTATGTGGCATAAGGGCTTTATCTTCAGCGCGGAAAGGACGTCCCATAACCGGACAAGGTCCTGGTCTATATCCGCGATAATAATTCCATCAAGAAAATCCAGATCTCCGGTCAGCAGGGATTCGAGGACATGGTTGCAGTAACCGCAACTCCCTTCGCTCCTGTATACCCTGGCATGGGAAATATTGCCGTCCCAGGTCCCCGTGATCCTGAAGGGGAGCATGCCGGCAGCTGAAATGACCTCCTCCGGCACCTCCTGTGACAATAAACCAATGACCTTCCCGCCCTTATCTTTCCATTCCATTGCCCATCTGGTCCTGCTGGTCTCCCTGTTGCCTGATATTAATTCCCTAAGCCTTTCTTCCATTAATCGTCTCCATATTCTTGTTGTGAACCGAATTTTTTACAGTTATCGAGAATAAGAAAATTATCTATTTCAGTCAATAAAATAAAAAGGGGAAATCTCCTTTTGTGTTACACTTTATGCAATAATGTTTTAGCATATTTTATTTTTATGGGGATTATTTAATTTATAAAATGTTTATAAAATAAGCCTGAATGCTTTGATATCCTGCAACCGTAATGAGTAAGAAAGGTATGGGTAAAACATTTTATTACATTTGGAGTATCGATTATATTGCAGTCAGGCCAGGTTATCAGCATGACCGGCAACTATTAACCTGAAAAAAGAGGAGGAAATCAGGCTCTCTGGAAAAGAAAAAGACATCCTTTACGAAAAATTCAGGGAAAGATGCCCGGTTTTCGGATCAATGTAACGGATTTCTATGAAAGGGGTGGGGTGAAAGGAGGATATCAACTATAGACATGATTTATTTGAATATCTACGGTCGTGCCCCTTTTTGTTCGTATGCTTCCTGAATACGAACACCGACATATTCCCTGAGCGCATCATCCTGCTCTGAAATGTCGAAGCAATAGCCGTCCGATCCCAAAAGCCCGCCGGGGATCAGATCCCCCAGTTCATCCGGATCAGTGATCATATCAGCGTAGAAGCAGACGGAAAGCCATCTCTGCCGCGGATCATCATCGATGACATCCAGCATGACAAACAGCGGCCGATCTTTCTGGTTCTCGCGGGTCGCCCGGAGTGAGAAACTGATGCCGGGACGTTCGACCCATGCAAGTGTCACATCTTGCTTGTCCCTCAACCCCCGATAGAAGGAAAGAAAGACAGGTTTCAGCCCAAGAGAATCATCTGTCCATTGATCGATAAACCGACGTACTGTTTCCATGTTATGCCACCTTTCGCATCATTCGGATACGGATGCGTCCTTCAAAAGTTGGGCGATCCGCGATTCAATAAAGGCGGCCGCCTGCCGCGCCTCGTCTTCCGTCATCGAGCCCAGATCCCGGCAAAGCGTCTCAATGGTTTCTTCATCCAGACCCGTGGTTTTTTGGATCATAAAATCCTCCACCTCGCCCCCTTCAAGAAGCACACCGCACCCTCCGGCGGTTCCCAGAAATTCTTCCCCGACAAAAATGGGAACGGCGATTTTCAGAAGCCCGGCGTCACATTCATCAATAACCGCATTTCTTGTCTGTCTGGCCCGGGCCATTAAATTCTGATTTGCAGGCGCGCATATGGCGGCAAGCGCGTCTCTGTTTGCTTTAATTTTTGGGCACAGATTGTTACAGAAGTTCTGTTTTACGGTAACGCTGATGCCGTCCGATTTATATATGGTGCAATTTAAATGAAACCGGTCCGACAACTCTTTTTCAAACCGAGCCCAGGCTTCCTCGGATAAAATGTCCGTAAGTTCCATCTGGCAAAATCACCTCCGGTCCAATGTTTATGCTGCAAAAAAACCTTGACAGTATACACAGCCGACGTCCTCCGGTAAAGGATTTGTTAAAAAAACCTCAAAAGAGATTTGAAATTTACGGGCGCCACCCTTTTTACACTGCCAACACCGATTCTTTATATTGGATAACAGAGGCATCGCAGGTGAGGAACAGCATCCTTTCTGAACGGGCTTGAGCAAGGAGAAGGCGATCAAAAGGGTCTTTATGAAGTGGCGGCAACGAATCAAACCTCAGGGCATGTTCAGCCGTTACGGGGATCTCCATGTATCCATGCACAACGAGCATCTTCCTTAAACGATAGGGATCGACCTTGAAATCTTCACGTCCGAGTCCCAGTTTAATAACAATTTCCCAGATACTTGCCGTGCTGAAAAACAGACGATTATCTGGTGTGGTTAAAAGGGTGCGCGTTGATAACGTTGGTTTAATAGACTTAGTTTATATGGTCTATTCGTGTAACCGGAGATCGTCAATGCCAAACAGCTTTGTCATTCAACATAAATTCTGTTATAAATGTGATACATAGGGATCAGATATGGCACATATCAATTTTGATATTAGATTTCAACAGGATAACCAATTATGAAGATTGCTTTTGCAGCGACAGGAACAGATCTCGATGCGAAAATAGAACGGAGGTTGGGGCAGGCAAAACATCTGCTTATTGTGGATTCGGATACGGGCGATTTTGAATCATTGGATATACCCTTTAAACCGGAAGCCCCTGGTCTAGGGATAAACATTTCCCTCATGGCAATGGAAAAAGGTTCAAGGGCCATAGTCGCGGGCTATATATCACCACGGATAAGCAGCCCCCTTTCCAGGGGGGGAATAAAAGTAGTAAATTACAGGGAATGCTCAATAAGGGATTTTCTGGACGCATATAAAAATGGGGAAATCGATGATCTCAGACATGATGAACCCATAGACAAAATCGAAAGGATGAAGCTAAATTCCATTGCCCCTGTAATGAGACAGACAGCCCTTCAATTCCTGAATATGACACCGGTTCTCATGGGTGTGGTATTGCTCATTGGTCTTGTACGATCGTTTCTCAAAGATGAAATTTTACTGACACTATTCAGCGGGGAACCTATCTTTGATACCGTACTCGGGGCCTTTGCCGGAAGCATATTTACCGGGATGCCGGTTAACAGCTATCTGATCGGTGATGCGCTCCTAAAAATGGGTGTCAGCCCTTTCGCAATAACAGCCCTGCTCATGACCTGGGTTTCAGTCGGCCTGGCACAATTGCCCGCGGAGATCGCGGCGCTTGGCCGTTCTTTCGGGCTGTCAAGGATAATAATCTCATACATTGTATCCGTTATTATGGCGCTGATAATGGGCGTTCTCATGGGAATTATTAAATGAATGAACGAGTTAAAGATAGAATCGCAAAAAAGGAAAATAGAAAGTTAAGTCTCTCCTGGATCTTTTTGGGAACAGTCCTCGGCCTTTATCTCATCATACTGCCCTTTTCAACCCAGAGGATCATGAATGCGATTTTTATCGATTTCAGAACCATACTACAGATGATCCTGCCGCTCTTTATTGCCTTTCTGATAATGTTTTTTATCAATCTTTATGTCGGCCCGAAAAAGATTGCGGATTTTATGGGCAGGAGGATCGGAATCAGGGGGGTGTTATTTTCATCCCTTGCCGGTATCATTTCAATGGGGCCGATATATGCATGGTATCCTATGCTGAAAGGCTTCAGGGAAAAAGGGGTCCCGGTTTTTTACTTGAGTAATTTTCTTGGAAACAGGGCCATAAAGCCCTTTCTTTTACCCATGATGATCCTGTTTTTCGGATGGGTCTATACGATCTTTTTTAACATCCTCGTCTGGATATCTTCCATTGTGGCCTCCTGCCTTGTTTCAAGGCTTTGCCATGATATCAGCGGCGATAAAAAAACCGATAATCATGGTGATTCTGTTTACTGCATTTAACTGATTTTGAACAGTAAGAAAAAAATAGTTCTGTAAAATCAAGCATATAAATTGCCAAAAAAAGTCTTTGGCACTACCCTTCGCTCTTTGACAATTGACACTACAGTTCTCTAATATTTTCATCCTTCTGATGGTAAATGGGTCTGGTTTCCAGAATGGACTTGATATCCCTGAAAACTTGCTCCA
>JAFGDF010000358.1 GCA_016932235.1 Deltaproteobacteria bacterium
CCAACCTCAAGCACTGTCTGTCCTTCTTTTAATCCGGCCGCTTCCAGGAGCTTATAAGGATTCCTTATAAGGGGAAGAATGGGGTTGTCATGGATAATCCGAATCATCCAATATGCCATACTTGATCCTTCAAGCCTTGAACGACATCTTTTTCTCTTTTTTTGAGCATTCATTTTCTTTTCCCTTTTTATCTATAATTTTCTATCCATACACAATGATCGACAAGGCCAAAGGCCTTCAGGCTTTGCGCGAGGCTCATCCCCAGAAGGCTTCCCTTCGGCCTGGGATCATCGTTATCCCTCAACAGCATCAGGGCGAAACATCCCGGTATTGAGGCATGGCTCGAAACCATGATATCCAGCAATCCCTGACAACCGGGATCCTTTATGATCTCCCTCCCCAGAAAGGTCAGTTCCTTAAGGGTGGTCTGCTCCATACCGGTTGCCGATTGAACCCTGATTGTCTCCAACCATCTCATTTTTCTCTCCTGTCAGTTTTTTGATTTTCTATTTAGCATGGAATGTGCCAAAATAAATTATATAGTAATTATAGTAGGTTATATGATAAAAAATTAAATAATGCCCCATGGCGCATATTTAACGTTGACTATGGGATATTTTACAGGCAAGTTATCCCATAGGACATAAATCCTGGATCAGGCATATGCCTTTTTGAGATCAAACGAAATCCACATTTGAAGGCAGCCATGAAGATAGATGAGAGAGAATTTTTTCGCGAGGCCACGCTAAGGATATGCGGGAGCCTTGATGTCCAGACCTTTCTATACCAAAGCTTTCTTTATCTCCGGGATTATCTCCCGGCAGACAGCGTGTTTTTAACCCATTATGACCGGGAAAAAGGCAAACACGTCGCTCTTGCCACGGCGTCGGCCGAAGGCAGTTCCCTGCTCAACCTTAAAGTCAAAATCCCCCCTGACATAAGCACTTATGTTGTGCGTCCCGGCAAAGAAACACCGGTGATTGACAGGGCGGAGAAGCACCCCACGGCCAGGCCATGGATATCCGGGGGTCTCCTGGAAAAGGATGCCTCTCTTCTGGTGCTTCGTCTCATAGTGGGTGAAGATATTGTAGGAGGTGTCACATTCAGCTCAAAAAAAAGCGGCGCTTTCACCCGTGAACATGCCGACCTTGTTTCAAAGCTAAGAGAGCCATTTGCCATAGCCCTTTCCAACAGCATTATGTACCAGGAGCTCCTTGAGATGAAGGAACTCCTCGCGGAGGATAACCGTTTTCTCCACAGGGAGCTCCGGCAGATCGCGGGCGAGGAGATTGTGGGGGCTGATTTCGGATTAAAAAGCGTGATGGAGATGGTTCGGCAGGTAGCGCCCCTGTCAAGTCCGGTACTGCTTTCCGGAGAGACAGGCACTGGAAAGGAGGTCATCGCCGGTGCGATCCATAACCTCTCAACCAGAAAGGATGGCCCATTCATTACCGTAAACTGCGGGGCCATACCGGAAAATCTTGTGGACAGCGAGCTGTTCGGGCACGAGAAGGGGGCTTTTACCGGCGCTCTCACGAGGAAACGGGGGCGTTTTGAACGAGCCCATGGAGGGACGATCTTTTTAGACGAGGTAGGGGAACTTCAGCCCGAGGTCCAGGTCAGGCTTTTAAGGGTTCTGCAGGAAAGGGAGGTCGAGAGAGTGGGAGGAACTGAGCCCATAAAGGTAGATATAAGGTTGATTGCCGCGACCCATCGTGACCTTGATGCCATGATAACGGAGGGGACGTTCAGGGATGACTTATATTTCCGTCTCAATGTCTTCCCTATTGCTCTCCCTCCACTCCGGGAAAGGAGGGGAGATATTCCATCCCTTGTCCATTATTTTATCCAGAAAAAATCGCAGGAGATAGGCTTCAGAGAGATACCTCCTTTGGCTAACGGCGCCCTTGAGAACATTATGGCCTATGCATGGCCCGGAAACATAAGAGAACTTCAGAACGCGGTTGAGAGGGCCTTGATATTAAGCGGAGGCGGGCCCATTACCTTTGGAGACATCCATAAGGCCAGAATGATCCCCGCAACAGACTTCAAACCCGGAGTAAAATTCCCATCAGGTGAAGAATATACCATTGCGCTTGATGAGGTTGTTTCGAGGCATATACGCATGGTCCTTGAGAGAACCGAAGGCAGGATTGGAGGAGAAAAAGGGGCTGCCAAGCTTCTGCAGGTAAATCCATCGACTTTGCGAAAAAGAATGAGAAAACTTGGTATTCCTTTTGGGCATAAAGCTAAATCCTTCGGTTAATGAGCGTTTATGGAAAATACAGGTTTTTATATTTAGGGCAAAGCCCTATAAGTTAATTATAGACTATTTGAGCAACGATGCTGGAGAAACCCATTAAAATAGGACGTATGCAGATTAAAAACCGTTTAGTCAAGGCGGCCATTGTGGAGAATCTCGCCACCGAGGATGGACAAGTCACCGACGAACTGATCCGACTATACGATAAAGCCGCCCGCGGCGGTGCGGGTCTGATCATTACCGGCGGGGCCTTTGTGCAGAAGAGCGGGCGAAATGTTCGATTTCAAACAGGGGCGCATGGTGATGAATCGATTCCGGGTCTTGCGAGACTGGCACGCGCAGGACAGAAAAACGACACCAGAATTGTGCTTCAGATAAGCCATGGTGGTCGTCAATGTCCCCCTTCTCTGGTGCGAGGGGATGTCATAGGCCCAAGTCCGGTCCGGGATCAACTTTCAAAAATAATGCCTCGTGCTATGACCGAGGATGAAATAGAGGAGACTATTGAGGCCTTTGGCCGGGCGGCCGGGCGGGCGCGGGAAGCGGGTTTTGACGGCGTGGAAATCATGGCTGGCCATGGCTACCTGATAAATGAATTCCTTTCCCGCCGCACTAACCATCGCCGGGACCGATGGGGCGGTTCACTGGAAAATCGTGCCGGTTTTTATTTCCGGATCATCCAGTGCGTTCGCAAGACCGTGGGTGAGGATTTTCCGATTTTGACCAAGATCAACACCGAAGATCAGATGAAGAACGGCTTTAGCCTGGATGAATGCGGCTGGGTGGTGCACCGCCTGCCAGAGTTGGGCGTGGCGGCAGTCAAGTTGACCGGCGGTACCTATGAGTCCGCATTGAATATCGCCCGCGGTGACATTCCGGAAGATGAAATATTGGGTGATCTCAATGGCTGGCAGCGTTTTCGGCTGAAGATGATTGTCAGATTAATGCGACGCAGGTTTCGATTCAGTGAGGCTTATTTCCTGGACAATGCCAAACAAATCGGCCGGAATCTTGATACGCCCGTTATTCTGGTGGGAGGACTCCGGACTCCAGGCTTAATGGAAGACATCCTCCAAAAAGGATATGCGGATATGATTGCACTGGGTCGTCCTCTCATCCGACAGCCTGATTGGCCCAATCGTATTTTAGCAGGAGACAGCCGCCCTTCCTCTTGTATTAATTGCAATCGCTGTTTCATTCGAATATCAAAGAATCAACCTGTCGGGTGCTATGAGACCGGGGTCCGGCACGACCATGAGATCCATTAGAACAACGGTCAAGGTTCCTATTAGCTCACAAAATAAGATAGAAAGGAGATTCCGATTATGCTTATTGGAGTATGTTCTGATATTCATGACAATATCCCAAATCTTAATAAAATGATCTCTATATTTAAAAGCAATAATGTTGAGATACTTGTCTTTTGTGGAGATTTCTGTTCTCCAATCCCATTAAGTATTTTGGGACGGTATAATGGGGTGGTTCATTGTGTATTTGGTAATAATGATGCCGACAGATTCTCAATGTTAAATACTGCAAATACCAGTTCCAAAAATGTTAAGCTACATGGAGAGTATGCAGAGCTAGAGCTTGATAAAATTAAAACAGCCGTAACCCATTACCCTTTCTATGCGAAAGCACTGGCTAAGACAGGGGATTTTAAAACCGTGTTTTACGGTCATACCCATGAGTATCATAAGGAATTTATGGGAGATTGCCTGTTATTAAATCCAGGAGAGGTAATGGGATATTTCGGAGGCGCATCTTGCGCAATTTATGACACTAACACCCATGATGCTGAGAGAATTGAGTTATAGACGGGGGATATTAATTAAATAACTTTTAGGAGCGTGTCGTACAAAGACCGACAGGCTCCTAGCAGATTAATCCGCATTTATGAACAAGCATTTGTAGTATACCTGTGAGGAGCATCCCGTGAGAATGCAGGGATTGGCGTACAACTCTTGCAGGATGGAACGGAAGGAACATAGAATACATTTAGTACGAAAATAAAGTTTAACAATGTCGGTATATAATTCAACGTTATCTCTAAAGGCCACGGCCCTGAGATCACATGGCGCTATTTTCATGTATTGTGGAGGCCCAGAGGGCCATGAGTGTTTAATGTGAATGGACTGTAAGGGAAGGAGATCGAGACATACTTAAGATTAAAGACGTGATTCCTGTATCTTAGGAAAGGATTCCCGCATGCGGAAGATTGGAGGGCCAGTGGATCTCAAGCGAGAAAAGGGCTTTGTGGCAGGAGGCGGTATCTTCTTTATTTTGTGGCTTATGACCTATGGAATCACGGGCTTGCTTGTGGGCAAAAAACTGGAGCATCCCTTTTTGGGGGCAGGACTTGGGCTCCTGGTGGGGCTCTCTCCATCGGCCCTTATGTCCGTGGGGGCTCATTACGGAAGTTTTCTATCCTTTCTCCCTCTGGGATATATGATTGCCTTTATGTTCCTGCCTGATGATGCGCGGATGGTCGTTGGCTTAGGACTCTGTATTCTCCCGGCCGTCATGGCCATTCCCATGGGCATTAAATGGATATCGTCGCGTTCAAAGCAGGCGAGACAGAAGGATCTTATTCGGAAGGCGGGTTCGGAAGAAATCCTTGCCTATCTCAATTCCGGAAGCGGTTATGATCTCGGCGCCATGATCCGGGAGTGTGGAGAAAGAGGGGAGGCCCTTTTTGTCCCCGCACTTGGGGATATTCTCCGACGGCATTCGAGTGAATTCGACGGCGTGAGGCAGGAAGCTGCCCGGGCGCTTCTTTCAATAGACAGCCCCGAGGCGAAGGAGATCCTCAGGTCCGTGCTGGAGGATGAGGGTAAAAAGAACGTTAGGAACGCGGGGGTGATTGAACTTATCAGGGAGGGACTCCCTGCTTATAAAAACGACACCAAATAAGAAAGGGATGTTCGTGCAGAACATGCTTTATTATTCTGCCTGAGTATGATAGCCTCGCTTCATGCCCGGATCAGCCAGGTTAGATGCCCCCGGGGTTTTGCAGCAATTAAATACATGTGTTAGGACAAAATTTTTATTTTTGGTCCTTCTCCAATTTAGTTGAAGAAATCAGCCAGACCGCCTGATATAGAGTTATTGTTATCTCATTAGGCTTATTTAGAGTCATCCGGTATTTTTCTTCAACTAAATTGGAGATGTTACTTATTTTATAATGATTTATCACACCCTGCGGGACTCTTTTTTAATCGCACGATTGCCACGATGAGGAAAAGGCAATATGACAGGGAATCAGCTGACGGTTTTTGTCATTCTTTCAGCTACGCTGGTGCTGTTTGTATGGAACCGGTGGCGATACGATCTGGTGGCCCTCGCGGCCCTTATGTTGGTCTTTTTTACCGGCCTGGTGAGAGCGGATCAATTGTTTCTGGGATTTGGGCATCCGGCGGTCGTTACGGTGGCCGCGGTGCTGGTTATCAGCCGGGGCCTTCTTAATGCCGGTGTTATCAACGCCCTTTCCCGCCAACTGGCAAAGGTGGGCACCCGGCCTATGGCGCAGGTAGCTGCCCTCACTGCCATTGTCACTGTTAGCTCCGGCTTCATGAACAACGTTGGGGCCCTGGCGCTTATGATGCCCGTAGCCGTCTGGATGTCACGTCAAAGCGGGCGCTCGCCGTCCCTGCTGCTCATGCCCCTTGCCTTCGGGTCCCTGATCGGCGGTCTGATCACCCTCATCGGGACCCCGCCCAACATCATCATCGCCCTCTCCCGGGAACAGACGGGGAAGGCCGCTTTCGGCATGTTTGACTTCACACCCGTCGGTGCGTGCGTTGCCCTGGCTGGACTCCTGTTCATTTCCCTGATCGGCTGGCGTCTCACTCCCCGGCGTGAAGGCCAGAATTCATCCGAGGAGCTCTTCGAGATTGACAGCTACATCAGTGAGGTGCGGATACCCCGGAATTCCAGTTTCGTCGGCCAGACAATCTTCCACTTGACCTCCGCCATGGAGCAGGGGAAGGATGTTATCGTGGGAGCCCTTATCAGAGGCGACCGCCAGGTGCCTGTTCCTTCCTTGTATGAGGTCCTTCAAGAGGGCGATCTCCTGGTCGTGGAAGCTGATACTGAAGAGTTGCAGTTCATGATAGAGGAGATGGGATTGGAGCTTGCGCAGGCGCAGGATAAGAAGGAGAAAGTAGACAGAAAGGATGTGATGGAATCAGATGATATCCGCATCATCGAGGCTATTGTATCCTCCGGATCTCCCATGATCGGAAAAACGGCGGTCAGTCTGCGGCTGCGCCGCAATTACGGGATGAACCTGCTCGCGGTTGCGCGCCAGGGACAGCGGATCAAGAAGCGCCTGGGGGATATCCGTTTTACCCTGGGAGACATCCTGCTTTTACAGGGCAGCCAGGAGTCATTGCAGACGGCGCTGGTATCCCTCGGATGCCTGCCCCTTGCCGAGCGCGGGTTTCGTCTCCCCAAACCCCGGCAAATACTGATGGCGGTAGCCATTTTCGGCTCGGCCATGGCGGCGGCGGCGTTCAATGTTGCACCTGTCCAGGTTGCCTTTTCAGCCGCGGCCATGGTCATGGTGCTGGTCGGATTGGTCTCCGTCAAGGAGATATATGAAAGCATCGACTGGTCTATTATTGTTCTTCTGGGAGCCATGTTCCCCCTTGGGAAGGCCCTGGAGAGCACCGGCGGTGCTCAGTTGATCGCAGACAAGATGTTGTTACTCTCATCTCATTTTCCGCCCGCAGCCACTCTCGGGATGCTGATGGTCGGGACAATGCTGCTTTCCAACGTGGTCAACAACGCCGCCGCCGCAGTGCTCATGGCGCCTATTGCCATCAACCTGGCCAGCGGTATGATTGTTTCGTCCGACCCACTGTTGATGGGAGTTGCAATCGGGGCTTCATGCGCCTTTCTGACGCCTGTGGGCCACCAGTCCAATGCCCTGGTCATGGCCCCCGGAGGATATCAGTTCGGCGATTACTGGCACCTGGGACTTCCACTTTCGCTGCTGGTCATCGCGGTTGCCATGCCGCTTATCCTGTTTTTCTGGCCGCTATGATCCGCCTGTGGCCCTTGTACACCCAGGCTCGTAGATCGTTATAAATAATTGAGTAAAAATGAGAGACGATAAAAAATCCATAAAAATTTTTCCGGAGCATCAGGCCGGGATAATACCGCCTGATCCGGTAGCACCGGATTCTTTAAAGGGCATCCCCAGGGTGCAGACAAGGCCTTCCAGGTGGACGGGACAGTCATGGAAGGGGTTCGTCAATTTCCTGCACGATAATGATATTATTGTCAGGGAGGACAGGCCCACATGCTCCTTGTATGTAACGGATGGTGGCGGGATCGCCTATGGAATGCCCCGCGGTGTTGTTGGAGCAACCTCAACCGAACAGATATCCGTCATAATGAAGGCGGCCCAGAAATTCCGTGTACCCGTTAAGACGCGCGGCGGGGCCCTTACCACGGAGGGTGAATCCGTTTCCTTTGGGGGTCTTCAGCTTGATATGACCGGAATGAGCAGGATCTTATCGATTGATGAAGATGCGCTGACAGTAAGGACCCAGGCCGGAATATACTGGCACTCCCTGGCTGAGGCGCTCCGCAGGAAAAATCTCGATTATCTTTCAGCGCCATTAAATCTGACATCCACTGTGGGAGGGACATTGTCAGTGGGCGGCATAGACATCAATTCCCCACGACTTGGCTGCAGCGCTGACCAGGCGATTTCGCTTCAAGTGGTTATGCCCACAGGTGAGATAATGGAATGCTCTGAATCACATGATGCCGAACTCTTTGACAGGGTTCTTTTCGGATATGGTCAATTTGGTATCATAACAGAAGCAACGCTCAGGATAAGACCGTTTACACCTATCAGCATGCATTATTTTTACTATAAATCCCTGAGGGCCTCGATTGAAGACCTTATCATGCTGATCAGGGCCGATGCGGCGGATTATATCGGGATACTTACCATAATGGACAGGGCGATAAATCTTCTTGTGGCATTTGACTCGGAAGAAAGGAAGCGGACGTTCTTCTCGAAATGGCGATCCAGTATAAAGGGGCATGGGGAGTTGAGTTTCGGATTGAAAATGGCCGCCCTTTACGCTATGCACCCCTGGAAAACAAAGGAAGCCCTTTACCTGTTAGGTCGCAAGCGTGCGCTCATGCCCGAATTCAATCCCGGGCATCATATGAGGGATGGAAGGATCGTGGACCGAACAGTTGTTTTTTCAAAAGCTGTCTGGAAATTCTGGGGAGGAAGACAGATGGTAATACCCGACCTTGCCACCAGTGAAGATAAATTCGTTGAAGCGGTAGAAAGGGGAAACGCTGTTTGTAAAAAATATTTCCGGAATTATACCCTTTATTGCGTGGGCATAAAGCTCATGGGCAGCAAGCGTCGTTATGAAATGTCCTGCATTCCACCGGATGCAAATGGATTTGCTTACGGATGCGAGTTTGAGCCCATGCTGGAAGGTGAAATATACGGTAATGATTATCTCCAGTCCTTTAAAAACGAGATATATGATATTGGTGTGGATATGAAAACAAGTTACTACCGCTTCGGCGGGATGATGAAGGGCTATATCAGGAGGGTATTCGGTAATAATTTGGTTGACAGGCATCTCGCAATAAAACGCGAAATCGATCCTGCCATGATTTTAAACAGTGACGTGATTTTCTGAAATGAATGAAATAATTCGTAAAACCATTGAAAAATGCACGGGCTGCGACGTCTGCAAGCTTCCATGCCCTGTGTGGAGACAGACCCGTGACCCAGCTCTCACTTTTTCAGGTCGCGCCAAGGCATTACAGGGGGGGGCGTCTCCTGAGGATCTTCATAAGTCTCTTATGGCCTGCATACTTTGCGGTTCATGCGGACCGGCCTGTCCTGAGAATATCGACACATTGGAAACGACTCTATATCTCAGGGCCTATCTGATGGGACTTGGTTTCGCCCCTTTTCCGGCCCAACCACTTTCTCCAGGCTCTTCACATGGAAGAATAGATTATGCATTGAAGAATTATGACAGGAGAACATTCCTTCCATGTGAACCCATTCTGGAAAATACCACGATCTTAAATAGAATTGAAAAACTGCTGGGGAATGAAATCCCTGTATCCATAGGAGATGGCCCATGGACTGCAATTTCTTCAGGCATCCGGGCAGGATTCTGCCGTTCACAGGGTTTAAAGGCGCAGATAAGACAAGCGTTCAGGGAAACAGATGAACTTATTGTGTCTGACGGATTACTGCTGCAGAAATTACGGGGATGGCTTCCAGACGTCCGTGTGATGGGGCTTGGAGAAGCGCTTATCCGTCTGCCCGGGATTCATGGGGCATTGAGGAGTTCCGACTTTTACATTATTGAAAGCACCGCATTTCATTCTGATTACAGCCGACTCATATCCCTGTATGATCATGTTCGCGCTGAAACGGGTTGCAGGATGAACCTCGATCTTCAAAGAATAGCTATCCCCACCGGTTCTTCATGCCCGCAGGATCGATATGATTCAAATCAGGTTGATCCCCTTGAACAGGCCCGGTGGATAATCAACGAATCAGAATTCAAACGTATCGTTGTGGAGAGTATGTATGATCTTGATGTTTTCAGAAAAATAACCGGCAGTCCGGTAATTCATGTCTCGGAGCTGGTTTAATAAGAACCGCCAAGGCGCCAAGGTCACGAGGGAGGAATATTCATCCTGCCTACGGCAAGAGAAAAACAAATAAAAGTTCTTGGCGAACTTTGTGTCTTTGCGGTTAAATACTTCAATCCTTAAAAAACCGTTGTTGGATAAGCTTAATGCAGGTTAATTCAGGTACAAGAAAAGTTGATGTTGCAATAGTCGGGGCCGGTCTCTCAGGAGCGGCATGCGCGAAGCGTCTTGTTGATGCCGGATACGAGACGATCGTACTTGAGAAGAAAAAACTTCCCCGGCACAAAGTGTGCAGCGGAATCCTTTCTCCCCGGGGACATCGCTTCCTTATAGAGAATTTTGGGCCGCTGCCGAGAGAGATTCTCCATGTGCCGACATATTGCCGCGGGGTCACCTTTCATTTTCCCAGCATGCGCTCCCTTTCCATGGACTTTGACGGCGGACCAACACCGCATCTGCACCGTACATACGCCGACTACTGGGCAATACAGCGAAGCGGGGCAGAAGTCCATGAGAACACCACATTTAAAACACTTTCGGATAAAGGTAAATACATTGATCTGAAAGCCCAAAAAGAGACTGAAACGTTGCAATACAGGGCCAGGGTTGTAATCGGCGCTGACGGGCCCACATCCCGTGTGATCCGCTCTATATATCCGCACTATCGAAAACAGATCCCGTGGTTCGTGGTCGGACAGAAATTTCATGATATTGTTGAATGTCCTCTGGATGATGAATATTTCCATTTCTGGTTCCACCCCGGCCTGGGTTTTTATACCTGGAGCCACGCGCGGGGAGGAAAGCAGATTGTAGGTGTCGGTTTTCCAAGGGGAGAAAATCTTAACGTCCGTCACCAAAAATTCGTCGAGTATCTTGAAAACTGTCATGGGGTCAGGCTTGTTCCGACGGACCTTTCAGAAGCTTGCCCTGAAAATTTCGGTCTTTCGCTGATCAACCGGTACGTGTTCGGAAGGGGGAATATCATTATAACGGGCCAGGCCGCGGGGTTCCTTAACATGATGGCGGAGGGGATGAGCTGCGCGCTCCATTCAGGCGCCATCGCGGGCGAGGCCGTGGTTGAGACATTCCGCCGAAACAGGCCTCTCCAGGAAATCTATCGCCGTATGATCGCCTCCGAGGTAAGGAGGTGCAGCGATCAGTGGAATCCCTTCAAGATTGCCTTCGGCAGGCCCCATGAGGCCGACTTTCGCGGGGCGTTAAAAAAGAAAAGGATATCCGAACGGATCAGTATCCTCGGGGATATATGGAAGTTCATTCGGATCTTCTCGCGGTATAACTGGGGCCGTCAGATCCTCCGGCAGGCAATAGGCAGGCTTTTTCGCGACGGTTATTCACCACACAGATGGCTTTGATTCAAAAATTCTATTCATTTCCTTTCCCAGCAACTTTCTCCACCTTTAATTGTATATCATTACCCATATCATATTCGGATAGAATAACACCGCCGTTATGCTGGATTACGATCTTGATTTTTTCATACTTATCCTTCTCAAGGATAAAACTGAATGATCTTCCAGGGGGCAATATTCTGAGACATAAACTTACGTCATGGTATGCCCTTCAGCAATCTCCTCTGTAATCTATTATGTCCTCTGATATGCTGATCTCTCTAACCATAGGTTTTTCATCTTCCATTCTGTGTTGAAATAATCAAAAAGACAGGATATTTCATGAGTTTTGGGCCCTCTTTAACCCGGACATTAAGGTTATCAGACTATTTCTGATTGCAGATCATAAAAACGGATGCGTCCTCCGCTTTTATCCATCAGGATTCTTTTCACTTCATTAAATCGAGCGACCGGCACGAGAAATTTTGCGATGACGCCATCATTAATGTATTCTTGAGATAAAATCTTAAGAGAAAAATTATTTACGGCATGCATTATATCACCGGTGAAGTCATAAGGATAAAAGCATGCGAACTCCCGAGTTTTCCATACAGTAATCTTCTCCGATTTTTCCACAGCCCTCCCGGCGGAGCGGCCGTAAGCTCTTGCCAGACCGCCGGTGCCCAGTTTTGTGCCGCCGAAATACCTGACAACCGCGATAAGAACATTGAAATATTCCGCGGACTTGATTTCGTTGTATATCGGGATGCCGGCAGTCCCGGAAGGCTCCCCGTCATCATTATATCGAAATGAATCTTCCTTTCCCTGCCCCAAGCGATATGCGAAACAGATATGCGTGGAATCATGAAATTCCTTCCGCAGACGATTCAAGATGGATTCGGCATCACCTTTTGTCTCTATGGGGTGGATAAAGGAGATGAAGCGCGAGTCCTTTTCTTTAATCTCCACAGGACCGGCGGGCTCACGGATGGTGAAAAACTGTTCAGGTTCTCTTTGATCTGTATTCATCTAACACGAAAATAAAGTCTAAAAATGTCGGTATATAATCCAACATTATGTCTAAAGACCGCGGCCTGGGGAGCCCTTTTTACGAGCGAACTCGTTCCTAGCCAGTTTTTACGCATCCATTATCCAACCGTCTTGAAAAAGTCGTTTCCCTTGTTATCCACAATGATAAAAGCGGGAAAATCTTTCACCGTTATCTCGTATATTGCCTCCATGCCCAGTTCAGGATACTCAAGAAGTTTCTGGTCCGTAATACACTCTTTTCCAAGACGCGCAGCCGCGCCTCCTATGGAACCAAGATAAAAACCCCCGTACTTTTTACATGAATCCGTCACAATCTGCGCGCGGTTTCCCTTTGCCAGCATGATCATTGAAGCGCCCCGCTCCTGAAATATCGGAACATAGGTGTCCATTCTCCCTGCCGTGGTCGGTCCAAGTGAACCGCAGGCGTATCCAGGCGGCGTCTTGGCAGGGCCGGCATAGTAGATTATGTGATCCCTGAAGTATTGAGGCAGATCCTCTCCCCTGTCCAGTCTTTCCTTGAGCTTCGCATGCGCGATGTCTCTTGCCACTATGATCTTACCGGACAGCATTAACCTGGTGGCCACCGGATACTTATCCAGTTCAGTCAGGATATCCTTCATGGGCTGCTCAAGGTCAATGTGAACTTCCTCTTTCTGGGTCCCGGACCTTTCAGGGAGGAACCTTGCCGGGTCTGTTACCAGTTTTTCCAGAAAGATGCCATCCTTCGTGATCTTGGCCTTGATATTCCTGTGGGCTGAACAGCTTACACCCATTCCAATGGGGCACGAAGCACCGTGTCTGGGCAACCTGATTATCCTCGTATCCAGGCAAAAATACTTGCCCCCGAACTGCGCTCCCAGGCCAAGTTCCCGTGCGCGGTTCAAAAGTTCCTTCTCAAGATGCCTGTCCCTGAATGCTCGTCCGTGCTCGTTTCCGGTTTCGGGCAAAGTATCAAGATAACCTGCGGCAGCAAGCTTTACGGTTTTAAGATTGATTTCCGGTGACGTCCCTCCCACGACGAAGGCCAGGTGATATGGGGGACATGCCGCTGTTCCAAGACTCTTCATCTTCTCCGTCAGAAAGTCTATGAAGGTATTGCGGTTGAGCACTGCCTTTGTCTCCTGAAAAAGATATGTCTTATTTGAAGAGCCGCCTCCCTTTGCGATAAAGAGGAATCTGTATTCATCTCCCTGGGTGGCATAAAGATCAATCTGGGCCGGAAGATTGCATCCGGTATTCTTTTCTTCATACATGTCCAGCGGAGCGTTTTGAGAATAACGGAGGTTATTCTTTGTATATGCGTTAAAGATTCCTTCCGACAGGGCATCCTCATCACAGATTCCCGACCACACCTGCTGTCCCTTCTTGCCGATCACAGTAGCCGTTCCGGTATCCTGGCACATAGGGAACTCGCCCTCGGCGGAGATAACAGCGTTTTTAATCATCTCGATGGCCACGTACCTGTCGTTTTCGGACGCCTCCGGGTCATCCAGGATATCCCTTGTCTGCTGAAGGTGAGATTCCCTCAGGAGATGGGAGGCATCCCTGAAGGCTTCCTCAGCGAGCAGAGTCAAACCTTTCTTTTCGATTTTGACTATCTCTTTTCCTTCAAAATTTCCCGTTGAAACATACTCCTTCGTGATCATGCGGTATTCCGTAGAATCATCTCCCAGCGGGAATAAATCCTGATAAATATATTCAGTTGTCATAATTCTCTCCATAAAGCACATAGCCCTGACCAGACAGGCAGGGCTATGTGCTTAAATATTTTAAAAGCTCGAATGGAAACCTTACAAAACCGGGTTTCATCAGAATCAAAGGCACAGTAAAAAGCTCCAGATGCGGTGCGCGCAAATCTTGAGGAATGAGGAGCACGTGAAAGTACGCTACAACAAAGAAAGATAAAGCGAAACGCCGCAGATGGATTTTTTAGGAAGCCGTCAACCTTTCAATCTCTTAATATCATCCACTAAGCCCTGTACCGCTGCCGCCGAACTCTTCAGTGCCTTATCCTCTTCCTCTGTCAATTTAATTTCTATCACCTCTTCTATCCCATCTGATCCAAGCTTTACAGGCACTCCGATAAAAAGGTCCTTGATTCCGTATTCACCTGTCAGGTATGCCGCACACGGAAGGATCTTCTTCTTGTCCTTCAGGATTGCTTCCGCCATTTCAACGGCTGCGGCGGAAGGCGCATAATAAGCGCTTCCGGTCTTTAGGAGCCCCACGATCTCGGCGCCGCCGTTCCTTGTCCTTTCAACGATGGCATCGATCCGCTCCTGGGGAATAAGGGCCGGAATCGGGATCCCCGCCACAGTGGAATAACGGGGCAGCGGAACCATAGTATCGCCGTGCCCGCCAAGGACGAACGCCTGAATATTCTCCACCGAAACATTCAGTTCCATTGAGATAAACGAACGGAAACGCGCTGAATCAAGAACTCCAGCCATTCCCATTACCCTGTTCCTGGGAAAACCGCTTGTATCAAATGCCACATGACACATCGCGTCCAGCGGATTGCTCACGATAATCAGGACTGACTCGGGAGCGACAGCGGCCACTTCCTTTACAACAGATTCCATAATCCCCATATTTGTATTCAAGAGATCATCCCTGCTCATTCCTGGTTTTCTCGGGATCCCCGCGGTGATGATCACAATTGCGGAATCTTTTGCCATACTGTAGTCACCGGTGACTCCGATTATATTGGAATCATATTTCTCCACAGGAGCGGTCTCCATAAGGTCAAGGGCTTTACCGGCGGGAACACCTTCAAGGACATCAATCAGGACAACATCCCCGAGTTCCTTTTCCGCCGCCCTCATAGCAGCGGTAGCACCGACATTACCCGCACCAACAACCGTAATTTTTTTTCTCATCGTTCTTTTCCTCCTTTTAGGTATGAATTGAATAAACTGGTTTTTATTATTATGTCTTTATCAAATCGGAAAACATGAAAGCGGCATAGCCGCATTATATAAAATCCCGTGATAGGGATTTTATATTACATTGTCCTGCAAACCTTTTCAATAGCCGCAGCCATTGCCTCATCCTCTTTTCTAATATCCTCAAGCGTCTTCGGAAGGACTGCTGCCGGTTTTTCATCCAGCCCGTATTTCCATTTCAGAAACTGCTCTCCTGTCGTGGGATATAATGTATAGATAAGAAGATCGAAATCATCTTTTGCCAGGTCACCTACCTTGCTTTTCGCCTTTACAAGTTCAGGTTCCAGGTAATCCGCTGCACGGCCCGTGATTGGTGTGTCTCCCCTTTTATAACCCCTGAGGATCTTTTTCTGGATTTCCGGGTCAACAGGAATAGGCGTCTTTCCATAAAGACCATAAGCAAGATCTTTAACCTCATTGGTTACCATCTTATACCGGCCGAAAAGGACATTTAATACGGCCTGGACGCCTACAATCTGGCTGGTTGGTGTCACGAGGGGCGGCATGCCGAGTTCCTTCCGGGTCACGGCGACCTCCTTGTACACTTCATGCAGCCTGTGCAGGGCCTTTGCCTCCTTGAGCTGGCTTACCAGATTCGAGATCATGCCCCCCGGGACCTGGTGGGCCAGGACACCTGTATCAATCACGGACATCTTATGTTTTGCAAGATAATCCCTGTACTTGGGAGCAATCTCCTCCATATAGTCCCCGAGTTCGAGTAAAAGGCCAAGATCAAATCCCGGATCCCTCGTGGTAGCATAAAGTGTCGCGACGATCGGCTCAACAGCAGGCTGAGAAGTCCTGAGTGCAAATGGGGCCAGACAGGTATCTATTATATCAACACCTGATTTAATCGCTTCCAGGTATATCATTGAAGCCATCCCGCTTGTGTAATGCGTATGCAGATGAATGGGAATGGTGATATTCTTTTTCAGCTCCGTGATAATTTTTGCCACATCAAATGGTGACATAATCCCAGCCATATCTTTCAGACAGAGGGTATCCGCGCCCATATCCTGAAGTTCCACCGCTTTGTTCAGATAGTATTCGAGATTAAATACATCTCCGCCCATTCTTCTTTCCGTCAGGGAATAACATATTGTGCCCTGGAAATGTTTTCCATTAGACTTAATTCTTTCCACAACGGTCTGAAAATTTCTGAAATCATTCAGGGCGTCGAATACCCTGAATACGTCCATGCCCGCTTCACAGGATTTGTCCACAAAGAGTTTCGCCACATCGTCAGCGTAATTACGGTACCCCACAAGATTTTGTCCCCTCAAAAGCATGGAAAAGGGTGTCTTTTTTATATATTTTTTTAATGTCCTTATGCGATCAAAAGGATCTTCCGCCAGGAAACGGTGCATCGTATCAAAGGTCGCGCCTCCCCAGACCTCCATAGCCCAGAAACCTACGCTATCCATCTTTTCGGCAATAGGGATCATGTCCTCGGTGCGCATTCTTGTTGCCAGGAGTGACTGGTGCCCATCCCTGAAGGTATTATCCTGTATCTTGATGGGATTTTTCGGTCCTTTCTCCAAAAAACTGTCCATAAAACCTCCGTAATGAAAAATATCAAAGTAATATTTAAAGAAGATTTATCCTAACGGGTCATGAACTGTCAAGTTTTAAGACCACTTGGTGATAACTCATAGATACTCTAATAGATAAAATTTCTACATGTCCACTGGCCTCCGAAAGAATCGTCAATAGCAGTTACAAAACCAGCTGTACTCATAGCCGTCAGGATATGTTTCTTTATACTCCTGCCATAAAAGAAAAAGCGTTGCGCTCTTTTTCTTGAGTTCTTTGTGTATTTAGTTCCAGTCGGGCAAGATTCACCACACATTAAAGGTTACACCTGCAATGGAAGCAAAAGTTGCGGATAGGCTTTGGGATATTGAGGATATTGTAGAATTAATCAATTAGACCAATAAATAATCACACCCTACATGTATTATGATTAGCCCACTTTTTCACTGGGATGTTAAAATAAGAAGGCTCTTTTTTCTTGGGATCTATTCCTTTAAATTTATCTTTAATTATATGCTCGATTTCTTTTTGTGTAATACCTTTAATATTTAAATATGCAAGGCGTATTAATCTATCATTAGTGTTAGCCATTACTTGATTATCATTTTCCCACCTAGAAAAAGTAGACTTATCTACACCTATAAGCTCAGTAAATTCTTTTGCACTATAACCCGCATTCTTACGCAAAAACCTAATTTCATTACCAGTAAGAAGTGTATCTTTGCTAACAAGAGTTAAGCAAATAAGTCGATGAAGTTCCATTATTGCAGGTAGAGATACAGAGCTTTCACCACAATCATTACATTTACAAATTTCAACTCCTGATAAGTATATATTATTTAATCCAGATTCAGTGTAGTGATACTTCCCTGGTTTGCAATTCATTTCTTTACTGCAATTTGGGCATTTCATTTCTATTACCTCAGCTTTAGGCAGTTAAGTCAGCATATAGTAATGCACACTACTTTTCCGATTTTCTCATAGATACAACCGCATGTAAGTTCACGAAGGAGGGTTTTTGCTTCTTTTTTATTCATATTATCGACCAGCAACGGTGGAAAGAAAAGAGAAAAGTTGATTTTAAATCAATTTTTTAAATTCCGTTTTAATGGGTTTAAATTGTACTTATTGGAAAAAGGATATGTTATAATTTTTGTAAAATTAGATGTTGACATGATATCGATCGATCGATAACATGGAATAAATATCTCGTTTCGAGAAGTCTCCTGCACCTAATCCGGCAGGCTCCAGATAAAATTTTGAGATAAAAAAGCTCGTAAAAATTTATGAAAGCCGTTATCCC
>JAFGDF010000359.1 GCA_016932235.1 Deltaproteobacteria bacterium
CCTTACGAGGCGGGCGGCGGGCCATCCCAGTTGTTCTAATGAGGGATCAAGATGGAACGACCGGAGAAGGTTTCCGCCCGCCTGGCATGCACCTTAAGCTATGACTTTGCTACCCGGGTCTTCGCCGTAAAAAGGCTCCCAAGGCCACGTCTCTGAGACCACATGGCGCTATTTTCATGCATTGTGGCGGCCCTAGGGCCATGAATGTTTATTATGGAAACAGATAAAGACATCGCTTATTTATCAGGTTTTATCGCCATTGTCGGTCCTCCCAATGTTGGTAAATCCACCCTTTTAAACCGGCTCATTGGATCCAAGTTGGCGATAGTGAGTCCAAAGCCGCAGACTACACGAAATCGAATACTTGGAGTATACCATGGAAATGATTTTCAGATTGTTTTTATAGATACCCCGGGCATTCATAGGGGCACCAGCACGTTACACAGGAGTATGGTTTTATCCGCTCAGGAAAGTTTGCGCGAAGTTGATATGGTAATCCTCATAATAGATATCCAGCGTTGGGAGGACCCTGTTATCGATACAATAATAAGGGATATAGGCACAAATAACAGACCATGTTTTCTTATTATCAACAAGATAGACACAGTACCAAGGGAAGAAATCCTTCCTGTAATAGATATTTTAAGAAGAAAATATCGATTTAGACATATTGTGCCGGTTTCCGCGTTGAAGGGCGATGGCATAACGAACCTTCTAGGATGTATAAAAACGAATCTCCAACCCGGCCCGGTTTATTTCCCGGAGGACATGAACACGGATCAGTCGGAATCATTTTTTATTTCGGAAATCATTAGGGAAAAAATCTTTTTACATGCCAGATACGAATTGCCGTATTCCTCGGCGGTAACAGTGGAAAGTATTGAGGAGAACAAAGGAAAGAACATGCTTTCAATAATGGCTCGCATTCACGTTGAATCGGAGTCTCAGAAGGTTATTATGATCGGGCACAAAGGAGGGATGATAAAAAAAATAGGGATTTCAGCAAGGATGGAACTGGAAAGGCATTTCGGGAAAAAAGTATTTCTGAAATTGCTCGCGCGGGTTGAAAAGAACTGGAGTAAGGACGGCAGGGCCTTACGAAGGTTCGGGTATTGATGGGTCTAAAAAAAAAGACCAACCTCAATCTAGGTTGGTCCCTTTTTTTAGGAGGAAAAAGTTATGCGATAACTTTTGATGTATTTTAGTGCAATAACCTTGCCATAAGGCGAAAAAATTCAGGATAACTACAATATATTGAAATTATTGGATTAATCATAATATTGGCATAACGTGTTCCTCTTTCCATCGAGTCCAAAGTAAAAAATATTATACCCTGAAAAAGGCGGGATTTTGGATCTGGCGTCTAAGTCATTAATATTACAGGATAAATATGGGTAAAATTTTTTAAACCCCTAAATCACTATCTTATACTTCTTCATCTTGTGCTTAATAAGGCTTTTAGTAATTCCTATCATCTCAGCCGCGTGTGACTGCACATTATTACAGCTTGTCAGTGCCCGTTTGATGATCTGCTTTTCGATATCTTCCAGTGTATTTTGAAGTTGTGCATTTATGGGTATAAATTTTTCTATATCAATTGTTTCTTCCTTTATTGTCAGATAATCAGGCAGATCATCCAGGGTAATGGTTCCCACTGGTTTTAGGACAACCGCCCTTTCAATGATATTCTCCAGTTCTCTCACATTACCGGGCCAGCCGTAATTATAGAATATTTTCCAGACGTCGGTGTCAAGCTGGATCTTTTCTTTTGTATCATCGTCAGAGTATTTTTCTATAAAGTGTTTCACAAGAAGACGGATATCCTCATTTCTCTCACAGAGTGGAGGCACATCGATGTTGATCACATTAAGTCTATAAAAAAGATCTTCCCTGAACTTTTCCTCTTCCACATCCGCTTTGATATCCCTGTGCGTGGCGGAGATAATCCTTACATCCACTTCGATGCTTTTAGTCCCTCCCACTCTTTCAAACTCCATTTCCTGCAAGACACGAAGCAGCTTTACTTGCAGCGGGTGAGGCATTTCACCCACTTCGTCCAGGAATAGTGTGCCGCCGTCCGCAAGCTCGAATCTCCCTTTCTTCATTGCCGTTGCGCCGGTGAAGGCTCCTTTCTCATGACCGAAAAGTTCACTTTCGAGCAGAGTTTCGGTTAATGCGCCACAATTAATTGAAATAAAAGGGCGATCTTTCCTGGAGCTGTTATAATGAATCGCCTTTGCAATGAGTTCTTTGCCCGTCCCTGATGGTCCGCTTATCAATACAGATGCCTTAGACTGACTAACTTTCCCGATGAGATCATAGATTTTCAGCATTGACTTACTTTTTCCAATGATATTCCCAAAACGGTATCTATCGGAAAGGGCCTCATTAAGCAGACGGTTTTCTTTGATGAGCCGGTAATTACCCAGAGCTTTCCGTATGGTCAACATCATCTGATCATTTTGAAAAGGCTTTGTGATGTAGTCATACGCGTCTTTTTTTATGGCCTCGACAGCCATCTCAATTGTTCCAAAAGCGGTCATTATTATGACCGGGACCTCAGGTTTTATCTTCTTCACCTCTTCTAACAGCTGGATGCCTGTAATACCAGGCATCTTCATGTCTGTTATGACGAGATCAATGTCAGATTCTCTTACAACCTGTATGGCGTCTCCGCCGTTATTCGCCGTAACCGTCTCATAACCCTCCTGGCCTAATAAGGCTTCGAGAACTACGAGATAATTTTTTTCATCATCTACAATAAGGATTGTCTCCATTCAATAACCTCAGATCAATTTCAACAAACTGTCGGCAAAAATCCGACAGACTGCCAGAGAAAATCAGTGCTTGCGAGGCAGTCTGATAGTAACTTTCGTGCCGGAGTCCATTTTGCTTTCTATCCCGATGCTGCCACCGTGCCCTTCAATTATCTTCTTTACAATTGGAAGCCCCAAGCCGGTCCCCTGGTCCTTTGTGGTGAAGAAAGGATTGAAGATCTTTTTGATATTTTCCTTTGAAATACCTTTCCCGGAATCTTCTATTTCCAAGATATAATCAGCCTTTTCCTTATTCACTCTTACATCTATTGATCCATTTTTGTCAAAGGATTGCATCGCGTTTATGAAAATGTTTAACAACGCCCTGTAAAGGAGATCTGCATCAGCTTGAATTTTTAAGGATCTGCCTTCCAGATTGTCTCTATACGTGATATTCTTTTTCTGGAGTTCGGCTTCAAGAAAAGCCATATTCTTATGTAATATCTCCTCCAGGTTACATTCTCGGATGTTTAAAGATATGGGGCGCGCAAAATCGAGAAACTCGGTGACAATACTGTTCAACCGGATGGATTCTTCCTTGATAACACTTGAAAGCCTTTTTTGTGGTTCATCGGCACTTGGCATTTTAGATAAAAAATCAGCCGTGCTTTGGATAATTCCCAGAGGATTTTTAATTTCATGTGATATCCCTGCTACCATTTCACCCAGGGAGGCGAGTCGTTCGGCAAGGTGAAGCTGTTCCTCAAGTTCTCTCTGTTCTTCCGCTCGCTTTTCAATTATTTTTTCCGCTTTATGAACAATTAACAGTAGCGCGAGAAAGATAAGCACCATGATCAGGGTGGACATCCCAAAGACAAGATACTGAAACTTTACGATGGATTCATACTGTTCCGTCATATCCTGTGTTAATTCAAAGACCCCGATGATAAATTCTTCTCCGCTGGAGGGCACTACACCCCGGAAGGGTATATATGTCCTCATCTTTTTTTCCCCTTTTAACCTTCCTATCTCAAGGCCCCAAAGATTTGTTCCCTCGGACACAAGCCCGGAGAAATGTTCGCCGCTAACCGCTTTTTCATATCCTTTTGAGTTTGTCACCCTGTCCCCGATAAGTTCAGGGTTCGTACTATAGGCTATTACGCCCTGTTTTATACTGTAGATATTTACACGGTCGATATTGAAACTGTGTATTGTGTTTTTAACAACGCGGTCCATTAATTCGTACTGCTCAGTATCTCGCAGGCGTAACTGGCCAAACCGCATCATAGTCGGAATCATGTAATTCTGGAAAACCTGATGGCTGAGATTCTGTCCGATTATCAGGGCATAGTTTTCATAACTCTTAATAAGAATATCTTTCGCTTTTTTAGAAATAAATACTGAGAATGGAAAGCTGAAGATTATTAGAACAATAAAACTGGCAATAGCGAAATATTTTACGAGACGAAATCGCTTACCTTCAGTGATATTATCTTGCGTTGGTGGGGTCATGATCTTCACTACAAATATATGAATATTAAAAAAACTTTATATTTCTATCATAAAATAATAATGATTAAAAGCTAGAGTTTGACTTTGTTTGTTGTTAGATGTATTGGTCGATAAATGAGATATTTTTGTAATTGAATCATGTGTGGAAGGAACCCGAATACACTCCCATATATGCTTTGTGCGGATTCAGAAGGTCGCATATATGATCATCCCTACTACAGGATGTCCGGTTTTGCCGGTACCTCGCCCTTTCATATCAAGAAAAATGATCTGATACGGATGCCGGAGTTCAGCAAACTGTTTTATATCCCGGATTGCCCGCCCATAGGAATAGATCCCCGAACCGGCAAACATAGGAAGATATCAGAAATAGAAATTAACGGAAGAAAAACAAAATGCTTTGCAGTTGCCGCCTTTTTGGAACCGGGTTTTGTGAGAAGTCATCTTCCTGCAGTGGACTATAGTCTCAAGACTTATTATCTGCCCATGTGGGGTTACACAGCAGTTGGTTTTAAGGCCGGCAGTTATTACACGGCAGGATTCAGAGTGGAATACAATCACAGATGGGACCCGAGGAACTACGACGATCGGAAGCTGGTCTCGGCCATAAAGGTATATTGCAAAGATAGAGATCGCGGACGCTTAATCGAGCATTTAACGAACTGCGCTGTTAATAATCATTGCTTTGCTGCAAAAAACCTGTTTCTAGGCAGGTGGGAAGCCCCCATTCCGGTGAGCAGGACGTGCAATGCCAGATGCCTGGGGTGCCTTTCACTTCAAGCCGATGGATCGTGTGAGGCATCACATCAGCGAATAAAGTTCAGACCGCGGAAAGATGAAATAGTTGCTATCGCTGTGGAGCATCTTGAGCGTGCAGAAGACGGGATAGTGAGCTTTGGCCAGGGTTGTGAAGGAGAACCTCTAACGGAATATAAATTAATTTCAGAGTCCATAAAAGAGATAAGAAAAAACACATCAAAGGGCACAATAAATTTAAATACAAACGGTAGTTGGCCTGATAGGGTCAGGATAATTGCTGAAAATGGCCTTGATTCAATAAGAATAAGCATCAACAGCCCGAGAAAAGAATTTTATTATGCATACTATAGACCCGTTGGTTATACTTTCGAGAATGTTATCAATTCGATCTCTTTGTCAAAGGAGATGGGATTATACACCATGATAAATTATCTGGTATTTCCCGGTATATCTGATCAGGAGGCTGAGATAGAGGCAATGAAACGCCTTGTTACCCGCACGGGGATCAATTTCATACATGTCAAAAACCTTAATATTGATCCTCAATTATACTGCGAGGCAATGCCGCGGGAGGATTCGAAGGCAGTGGGAATGAAAAAAATGCTGGCTGCTATTAAAAAAGAATTCGGAGACGTGAAAATCGGGTATTTTAACCAGCAGGTTCATAAAGATCTCCGAATATCTCGATACTAACCCCTTTCCCTGGCAATGGCGCGGTAACCTATATCGGTTCTGTAATAGACATTATCCCATATTATTTTTCTGACATTATCATAGGCATTCTTCTGCGCCTGACTTACGGAACCGCCAAGAGCGGTAACACATAAAACCCTGCCGCCGTTGGTTACCACTTTCCCGTCCTGTATTTTTGTGCCGGCGTGAAATACCTTGCATGCCTCTGTTGTGATATCATCCAGCCCGCGAATGACATCTCCTTTCCTGTAAGACTCAGGATAACCTTTGGCGGCCATGACAACCCCCAGGGAAGCACGATCGTCCCATTCCACGTCAGTTTTATCAAGGCGTCCTTCCATCGCGGCCAGGCATATTTCTATGAGATCGGATTTTAAGCGCATTAGGATCGGCTGAGTTTCGGGATCGCCAAATCGGCAATTGTACTCCAGGACATTGGGCGTACCGTCTTTATCTATCATCAGTCCCGCGTAAAGGAAACCCAGGTAAGGGAAGCCCTCTTCAGCCATGCCACTGACCGTGGGTTCTATCACATCTTTCAAAATCCGCTCTGAAATTTCGGTGGTAATAACAGGTGCGGGAGAGTACGCGCCCATGCCTCCGGTATTGAGTCCGGTATCGCCATTATTTACCGCCTTGTGATCCTGGGAAGTTGCCAGGGGAAGGATGTTTTCTTGGTCAACCATCACGATAAAACTGGCCTCTTCACCCCTGAGAAGATCTTCAATCACGACCTTCTTTCCAGCATCACCGAAATCTTCTCCGGATAGCATCCCCTTAACGGCATTGATTGCTTCTTCTTCGGTTTCAGCCAGGATGACTCCTTTACCGGCTGCCAAGCCGTCGGCTTTAATGACGATAGGGGCACCTTTTTCGCGTATATAAGCCACGGCCGGATCAAGTTGAGTGAATTTTTCGTATGTCGCGGTGGGAATATTATGTCTTGCAAGAAAGTCCTTGGTAAAGGATTTTGATCCCTCCAACTGCGCGGCGCCCTTTGTCGGGCCGAAACATTTCAACCCTTCCTGTGTAAACCTGTCCGCTATACCTTTTACCAGAGGGGCCTCAGGTCCAACAATGGTTAAACTAATCTTTTCCCTTAACGCGAAAGCGGTAAGGGCATCAATGTCAGAGGCCGCTATATGTACGTTCGCAACTCCAGGTTCAGTCGCAGTACCGGCATTACCCGGTGCCACAAAGACCTTGTCAACAAGATTAGATTGCGCCGCTTTCCACGCAAGGGCGTGTTCTCTTCCTCCGCTTCCAATCACCAGTACTTTCATATCCAGCTCCTTTCCAATATGTCCAGGAGTATAAAAAAGAGACCGGACCGTGTCAAGAAGAGAGCCCTTGAATCATCTGTGTTAATTAAATTGAGAATTTTATTGTAATAATTTCCACTGCTTGTCAGCTTTGTCCGGTTAGGAAATTGCATTATTCAGTTGTCGGAATCGCGGCATGGGGAGCTCTTTTTATCGGCGAAAACCTTAGAAG